>NZ_RKRK01000010.1:3183-4909 GCF_003815035.1 Abyssicoccus albus | reverse complement strand
ATAGAACATTGAAAACTAAATCAAGAAAGTCAACGTTAATTCCGATAGAAGAGTCATTCCCTAAAGGGATGAAGAGAAGCAAGGCAAACTTTTAATTTGAGAGTTTGATCCTGGCTCAGGATGAACGCTGGCGGCGTGCCTAATACATGCAAGTCGAGCGCGTTTCGAAGGTGCTTGCACCTTCAATGAAACGAGCGGCGGACGGGTGAGTAACACGTAGGTAACCTACCTTTATGACTGGGATAACCACGGGAAACCGGGGCTAATACCGGATAAGATTTAGCTTCGCATGAAGCAGAAGTAAAAGGCAGTTTCGGCTGTCACATAAAGATGGACCTGCGGCGCATTAGCTAGTTGGAGAGGTAAGAGCTCCCCAAGGCGACGATGCGTAGCCGACCTGAGAGGGTGATCGGCCACACTGGGACTGAGACACGGCCCAGACTCCTACGGGAGGCAGCAGTAGGGAATCTTCCGCAATGGACGAAAGTCTGACGGAGCAACGCCGCGTGAGTGAAGAAGGTTTTCGGATCGTAAAGCTCTGTTGTTAAGGAAGAACACCATGGATAGGAAATGATCGATGGATGACGGTACTTAACCAGAAAGCCACGGCTAACTACGTGCCAGCAGCCGCGGTAATACGTAGGTGGCAAGCGTTATCCGGAATTATTGGGCGTAAAGCGCGCGTAGGCGGTTTCTTAAGTCTGATGTGAAAGCCCCCGGCTCAACCGGGGAGGGTCATTGGAAACTGGGGAACTTGAGTACAGAAGAGGAGAGTGGAATTCCATGTGTAGCGGTGAAATGCGCAGAGATATGGAGGAACACCAGTGGCGAAGGCGGCTCTCTGGTCTGAAACTGACGCTGAGGTGCGAAAGCGTGGGGATCAAACAGGATTAGATACCCTGGTAGTCCACGCTGTAAACGATGAGTGCTAAGTGTTAGGGGGTTTCCGCCCCTTAGTGCTGCAGTAAACGCATTAAGCACTCCGCCTGGGGAGTACGGCCGCAAGGTTGAAACTCAAAGGAATTGACGGGGACCTGCACAAGCGGTGGAGCATGTGGTTTAATTCGAAGCAACGCGAAGAACCTTACCAAATCTTGACATCCTCTGACAACTTTAGAGATAAAGTGTCCCTTCGGGGCAGAGAGACAGGTGGTGCATGGTTGTCGTCAGCTCGTGTCGTGAGATGTTGGGTTAAGTCCCGCAACGAGCGCAACCCTTAACATTAGTTGCCATCATTGAGTTGGGCACTCTAATGTGACTGCCGGTGACAAACCGGAGGAAGGTGGGGATGACGTCAAATCATCATGCCCCTTATGATTTGGGCTACACACGTGCTACAATGGATAGGAACAAAGGGTGGCGAAGTCGTGAGATGAAGCAAATCCCATAAAACTATTCCCAGTTCGGATTGTAGTCTGCAACTCGACTACATGAAGGTGGAATCGCTAGTAATCGTGGATCAGCATGCCACGGTGAATACGTTCCCAGGTCTTGTACACACCGCCCGTCACACCACGAGAGTTCGTAACACCCGAAGCCGGTGGGCTAACATTGAGGCAGCCGTCGAAGGTGGGACGAATGATTGGGGTGAAGTCGTAACAAGGTAGCCGTATCGGAAGGTGCGGCTGGATCACCTCCTTTCTAAGGAATATGGAGTGAGTGACGAGGTCACTTGAAGGAATTAGCGACAGACTTTCTTGATTTAGTTTTGAATGTTTTATGAATA
>NZ_RKRK01000010.1:0-3087 GCF_003815035.1 Abyssicoccus albus | reverse complement strand
GTATGCACATTGAAAACTGGATAGAGAAGAAAGACCAAGAAAGAAACCGAGAAGAGAGCGTAAAGCTTAGAAGATTAAGTAGAAAAGAGCGCACGGTGGATGCCTTGGCACTAGGAGCCGAAGAAGGACGGAACGAACACCGAAATGCTTTGGGGAGCTGTAAGTAAGCGAAGAACCAGAGATATCCGAATGGGGGAACCCAGCATGAGAAGTCATGTTATCCATATGCATAGAGCATATGAGAAGGTAGACCCGGAGAACTGAAACATCTAAGTACCCGGAGGAAGAGAAAGAAAAATCGATTCCCTAAGTAGCGGCGAGCGAACAGGGAAGAGCCCAAACCGAATGATTTATCATTCGGGGTTGTAGGACTTCAATAGAGCGTTGGAGATGTAGCTGAATGGCATGGGAAGGCCAATCGAAGAAGGTGAGAATCCTGTAGGCGACGCATTGAAGACATCAGAAGGATCCTGAGTACGGCGGAACACGAGGAATTCCGTCGGAATCTGGGAGGACCATCTCCCAAGGCTAAATACTCCCTAGTGACCGATAGTGAACCAGTACCGTGAGGGAAAGGTGAAAAGCACCCCGGGAGGGGAGTGAAAGAGAACCTGAAACCGTGTGCTTACAAGTAGTCAGAGCCCCACACGAGGGTGATGGCGTGCCTTTTGTAGAATGAACCGGCGAGTTACGATGATATGCAAGGTTAAGGGGAGGACCCGGAGCCGAAGCGAAAGCGAGTCTGAATAGGGCGAGAGTATATGGTCGTAGACCCGAAACCAGGTGATCTACCCATGTCCAGGTTGAAGTTCAGGTAACACTGAATGGAGGACCGAACCGACTTACGTTGAAAAGTGAGCGGATGAGGTGTGGGTAGCGGAGAAATTCCAATCGAACTTGGAGATAGCTGGTTCTCTCCGAAATATATTTAGGTATAGCCTTGATTGATGAATCATGGAGGTAGAGCACTGTTTGGACGAGGGGCCCATCTCGGGTTACCGAATTCAGACAAACTCCGAATGCCAGAGATTTTAGATCAGGAGTCAGACAGCGGGTGATAAGGTCCGTTGTCGAAAGGGAAACAGCCCAGACCACCAGCTAAGGTCCCAAAATATATGTTAAGTGGAAAAGGATGTGGCGTTGCCCAGACAACTAGGATGTTGGCTTAGAAGCAGCCATCATTTAAAGAGTGCGTAATAGCTCACTAGTCGAGTGACGCTGCGCCGAAAATGTACCGGGGCTAAACATATTACCGAAGCTGTGGATCCTTTTTAGGATGGTAGGAGAGCGTTGTAACAGCGGTGAAGCAAGACCGGAAGGGTTTGTGGAGCGGTTACAAGTGAGAATGCCGGTGTGAGTAGCGAAAGACGGGTGAGAATCCCGTCCACCGAAAGACTAAGGTTTCCAGGGGAAGGCTCGTCCGCCCTGGGTTAGTCGGGACCTAAGCTGAAGCTGAACAGCGAAAGCGATGGACAACAGGTAGAGATTCCTGTACTACATTAATTTGTTTGATTGATGGGGTGACGCAGAAGGAGAAGTGAAGCGCGCGAATGGAAGAGCGCGTCCAAATCGTAAGGTGGTGTGATAGGCAAATCCGTCACACAGACATTGAGCGATGATGGGGAGTGAAAATCAGTAGCGAAGTCATGGATTCAAGCTGCCAAGAAAAGCCTCTAGAGAGAAGAGATGTACCCGTACCGTAAACCGACACAGGTAGTCGAGATGAGAATTCTAAGGTGAGCGAGCGAACTCTCGTTAAGGAACTCGGCAAAATGACCCCGTAACTTCGGGAGAAGGGGTGCTCATAGAAATATGAGCCGCAGTGAATAGGCCCAAGCGACTGTTTATCAAAAACACAGGTCTCTGCTAAACCGAAAGGTGATGTATAGGGGCTGACGCCTGCCCGGTGCTGGAAGGTTAAGAGGCGTTCTTAGCGCAAGCGAAGGAACAAATCGAAGCCCCAGTAAACGGCGGCCGTAACTATAACGGTCCTAAGGTAGCGAAATTCCTTGTCGGGTAAGTTCCGACCCGCACGAAAGGCGTAACGATTTGGGCACTGTCTCAACGAGAGACTCGGTGAAATCATAGTACCTGTGAAGATGCAGGTTACCCGCGACAGGACGGAAAGACCCCGTGGAGCTTTACTGTAGCCTGATATTGACCGTGGACACAGCTTGTACAGGATAGGTAGGAGCCTAAGACCTCTGGACGCTAGTTTAGAGTGAGGCGTTGTTGGGATACTACCCTGGCTGTGTTGACTGTCTAACCCGCTTTGAGAGAAGGGAGACAGTGTCAGGTGGACAGTTTGACTGGGGCGGTCGCCTCCTAAAGAGTAACGGAGGCGCTCAAAGGTTCCCTCAGAATGGTTGGAAATCATTCGCAGAGTGTAAAGGCACAAGGGAGCTTGACTGCGAGACCTACAAGTCGAGCAGGGTCGAAAGACGGACTTAGTGATCCGGTGGTACCGCATGGAAGGGCCATCGCTCAACGGATAAAAGCTACCCCGGGGATAACAGGCTTATCTCCCCCAAGAGTTCACATCGACGGGGAGGTTTGGCACCTCGATGTCGGCTCATCGCATCCTGGGGCTGTAGTCGGTCCCAAGGGTTGGGCTGTTCGCCCATTAAAGCGGTACGCGAGCTGGGTTCAGAACGTCGTGAGACAGTTCGGTCCCTATCCGTCGTGGGCGTAAGAAATTTGAGAGGAGCTGTCCTTAGTACGAGAGGACCGGGATGGACATACCACTGGTGGACCAGTTGTCGTGCCAACGGCATGGCTGGGTAGCTATGTATGGACGGGATAAGTGCTGAAAGCATCTAAGCATGAAGCCCCCCTCAAGATGAGATTTCTCTAAGATCCCTGAAAGATGATCAGGTAGATAGGTTCGAGGTGGACGTATGGTGACATATGGAGCTGACGAATACTAATCGATCGTGGACTTAATCTAGGATTTAAGGTAAGACTTGGTGAATATTCTCTATCCAGTTTTGAATGTGTATGCATTCAATTGAATTGTCTGGTGACGATAGCAAAGAGGTCACACCTGTTCCCATGCCGAACACAGAAGTTAAGCTCTTTAGCGCCGAT
>NZ_RKRK01000009.1 GCF_003815035.1 Abyssicoccus albus | reverse complement strand
TATAATATACCTATGTATATGAACATATATTCATGTTTTCATATATATAACTTACATGACGCTAAATTATATGTCAATTAGAAACTATAACATTCAAATGAGTCATCAAGTTTTCTAAGAATCAAAATAAAAATATAAGTTTAGATCATCCGACAAACGTAATTACTATGCTACCTTATGTTCAATATAATATTGGTTCTGTTGGATGGGGAGTATCCACAGGAATTGCCGGTTTATATTTAGCTGGTTCTTATCTATGTTAATATTTTGAGGTGAGAATAATGAGTAGGTTTATAAATAACTTTTACTTTACTCTATCAATGATAACTCTTTTAGCTATGTTTTCCATTATCTTTTGGGAGAATATAAATTTATACATGATAATGTCTATAGCTATAATATTTTCAACATTAATTACTGAAATATTTTTAAATAATAGATATGCTCTTTCAGAAAAAGGTAGGAAAATGGGGTTAACTATAATCCCTATTAATATAATTGTGTTCTTGTTATTTATAGCATTAATATTTTGAAAAAGAATCTATCTATAATTTTAAAATTAGATATATTTTACACTTAGTATATGTAATATAGAAAACAAAGCCCTGTTGGTATCCTATTACCAACAGGGCTTTGTTTAATTTAAATTCAAGATAAGAAAAAATCATGAAAAAAACGACTTTTTTGTCTAAAACTAACTTACTTTTGCTTGCTAGATTTTTAAAAACTGATATTTTTTCATGTTTATTTTTTTCAAAATCTATATATTTTTTATTTTTTTTATAAATTTCTACGCAGGTAGAATTAAAATTTTTGATCGAAAATTTTGCATCACGTCGTTACGACGTATAGATGCGCCCTTACAGAAATTAACTAGCTTTAAATAACAAATTTATGCCGCGAAAATTTATTGATGTTGAGAAAAACCCTTAACTAAACTTGTAAACGAATGTCGGCATAGCGTGAGCTATTAAGCCGACCATTCGACAAGTTTTGAGTTTGTTAAGGGTTCCGAGGCTCAACGTCAATAAAGCAATTGAAATAAAGCAATAATATGATATGGTTAGCTTAGGGATAATCTTAAAAAATTGGGAGTAAAATTAAAGCCAAGGGGTTTTTATTTTGAAACTAAAAAAATCATTTGGAACATTGTTAGCGAGTGCGATTTTATTAACAACGGTAAGTCCTATGGCTAGTGCAAGTGAATCATTAGAAACACAAAAGGCAGTTAGTAACTCGAGTGCAGAAATTGAAAAAGATAATAAAGCTTTAGATGATTTGTTTCGAAATCCTGAATATGTAACTGAACAGACTATTAATAATTTGCCGACTAATCTTAAAGAAGGGTCTTCAGAAAGAATTGGTGGTTCTTTTGCTGTAAAAAAAGGAATTAAGGCAATGATAAAAAACAAAGAAGCTGTTTTTTCAGGAGTTAAAAAGATAAGTCCTCGTGCTGGTAAGTCTTTAGAAAAACGTTGGGATAAATATGTTGAACCGACTTTAAATAACATTTTAAAACAAGAACAAGCAACATGGGGGAATGTAGAAGGTCAAGTTGCTCAAGCGTTAATGGGAACTGGTATAAAAGACTCTTCTGCCCGCAGCATTGCTTACTGGGTATCTCAAGTAGGTCAATTTTTGATATAAGAGGGTGTATTTTGAATGAATAATGAAGAATTAGAGTCTAAATTGTTGTTAATTAAGCAATCTATAGATGTTTTACAAGAAGAATTAGCACCTGATCTAAAAACAAAAGATTTAGTTTTATTACGTTACGGTTATAGCGTTCATGAAATTAAGAAGTTAAATGATTATTTATTTAAATTAACAATGAACGAGGATAAAGTAACCAAAAAAGAGTTTAAAGAAGTTTTATGTGATATAAGAGAAGTTCCTGAAATTCCAAATAAGCAAGTTGATGATGTTTTGGAAGGTTATAGAAACAGTGAACTTCATGTTGATGTAATAGATTATATTTTGAATAATGATTAATAAAAAGCCCTCTTTTAGGAGGGCTTTTTAAACGAGTGAAACGAGTTTCTTCTTGTTTTGATAAAAATCAAAATCTATTTTGCTCTCAGACTTAAAATTTGCCCCTTATTAGCTCATCTTTAAATTTAAATGATATTTTTACCTTAAAATAAATTTTATTTTTAATCGCACCAGTGTGATTTTTTATTTTTTTCACACTGTGCCCAGTTACATGCAAATAAAATTTTCCAATTTTTTTTGCATGTTTTTCTGGGTAAACGTGCCGTTTAATCACTTTTTAGTTCTCACAGAGGCTGAGAAATAAAAATCAGTTTGTTTTGTCATTTTATTATTATTTTAAAAATAAAATAAGAGTAGTTTAAAACTACTCTTATCTTTACCGACTTCTATTTTTAAAATAAGCAAAAATTGCTAATAACAAAATTAATACCAAAGCAATAATATTAATTATTCCTTGATATTCAGATCCATCATTGAATATTCCATTAAACATAACAATAAATAATATAAAAATAAGTATAGATATAACAATATTTGCATGTCTAGACATAAGATCCCTCCTAAAACTTGTATTTAAATATAAGCTATAAAAGTCATGCTATTTTAGTACGACTTTTTTAAAAAATAATTCTGTTTTTCAAAATTCCAAATCGCCATAATTGAATTCGCTTTTTCTTCTTCTTCCGAAATTTTATCATCATCAACATTAATTAAATTTCTGTCTTCAGTGTCATCTAAATTCAATTCTTTATGTTTAACTTTTAATAAACCACCATAAGAAATCATTCTTTTTTTATAAAGTCCTTCTTCAAGATCTGAAACAATCTCTAAGTTTTTTTCTTGATTACTCGTTAAATAATCAGCTGCTTTAACTGAATACTTTGATGTTTCTTTAATTGCTGCTTGAATATCAGAATCACTTTTTTATTAGGCTTTATAGCTTTAATATTAGCTACTGGTTTATAATCAACTTTTAATGCTTTTTGCCATAAAGATAAATTCCTTTTGAGTTATATAATTATCTTTAGACCTAAAATAATCATTATTAACACAAAATAAAACATGCATATGTTGATTATAAGAACCGTCTTTTTTATTAACTGTAACTTCAGTAGTTCTCATAAAACCTATTAAATTCTTTTCAACTTTCATTATCAATTTTTTGGTTCTGTTGCAAAGTTGAATGTATAGTATAATTTTAACAAAAAGGAGTATGCTATATGAACTATTTCAGATATAAATAATTTAACGAGGACGTCATCACTGTAGCCGTCGGCTACTATCTAAGATACGCACTTAGTTATCGAGATATATCTGAAATACTAAGGGAACGTGGTGTAAATGTTCATCATTAGGTATTTACAGATCAGGCACCTTCAACGAAGGTAGCCATGGCTAAAGTTATTAAAACGTTTAAACTGAATCCCGACGGTCATTGTACATCGAAATATCTGAATAATCTCATTGAGCAAGATCACCGTCATATTAAAGTAAGAAAGACAAGGTATCAAAGTATGAATACGGCAAAGAATACTTTAAAAGGTATTGAATGTATTTACGCTCTATATAAAAAGAACCGCAGGTCTCTTCAGATCTACGGATTTTCGCCATGCCACGAAATTAGCATCATGCTAGCAAGTTAAACGAACACTGACATGACATATTAGTGGTTAGCTATATTTTTTTACTTTGCAACAGAACCAAAAATTAAACCTTGATGACACAGAAGAAGGCGATTTGATTCATACAGATGATGACGAAAAAGCCGATGAAGATGGATTTTCTATTATTGCAATGTGGAATTGGGAACGGAAAAATTATTTTATTAAAGAGTAGTTCAACAAACGGGCCAGTTTGTTGAAGATTAGATGCTATAATTGTTATTAAAAGGATTGAAGGATGCTTAGGAAGACGAGTTATTAATAGCTGAATAAGAACGGTGCTCTCCAAATATTCTTATTTAGAAAAGCAAATCTAAAATTATCTGAAAAGGGAATGAGAATAGTGAATGGACCAATAATAATGACTAGAGAAGAAAGAATGAAGATTGTTCATGAAATTAAGGAACGAATATTGGATAAATATGGGGATGATGTTAAGGCTATTGGTGTTTATGGCTCTCTTGGTCGTCAGACTGATGGGCCCTATTCGGATATTGAGATGATGTGTGTCATGTCAACAGAGGAAGCAGAGTTCAGCCATGAATGGACAACCGGTGAGTGGAAGGTGGAAGTGAATTTTGATAGCGAAGAGATTCTACTAGATTATGCATCTCAGGTGGAATCAGATTGGCCGCTTACACATGGTCAATTTTTCTCTATTTTGCCGATTTATGATTCAGGTGGATACTTAGAGAAAGTGTATCAAACTGCTAAATCGGTAGAAGCCCAAACGTTCCACGATGCGATTTGTGCCCTTATCGTAGAAGAGCTGTTTGAATATGCAGGCAAATGGCGTAATATTCGTGTGCAAGGACCGACAACATTTCTACCATCCTTGACTGTACAGGTAGCAATGGCAGGTGCCATGTTGATTGGTCTGCATCATCGCATCTGTTATACGACGAGCGCTTCGGTCTTAACTGAAGCAGTTAAGCAATCAGATCTTCCTTCAGGTTATGACCATCTGTGCCAGTTCGTAATGTCTGGTCAACTTTCCGACTCTGAGAAACTTCTGGAATCGCTAGAGAATTTCTGGAATGGGATTCAGGAGTGGACAGAACGACACGGATATATAGTGGATGTGTCAAAACGCATACCATTTTGAACGATGACCTCTAATAATTGTTAATCATGTTGGTTACGTATTTATTAACTTCTCCTAGTATTAGTAATTATCATGGCTGTCATGGCGCATTAACGGAATAAAGGGTGTGCTTAAATCGGGCCATTTTGCGTAATAAGAAAAAGGATTAATTATGAGCGAATTGAATTAATAATAAGGTAATAGATTTACATTAGAAAATGAAAGGGGATTTTATGCGTGAGAATGTTACAGTCTATCCCGGCATTGCCAGTCGGGGATATTAAAAAGAGTATAGGTTTTTATTGCGATAAACTAGGTTTCACTTTGGTTCACCATGAAGATGGATTCGCAGTTCTAATGTGTAATGAGGTTCGGATTCATCTATGGGAGGCAAGTGATGAAGGCTGGCGCTCTCGTAGTAATGATTCACCGGTTTGTACAGGTGCGGAGTCGTTTATTGCTGGTACTGCTAGTTGCCGCATTGAAGTAGAGGGAATTGATGAATTATATCAACATATTAAGCCTTTGGGCATTTTGCACCCCAATACATCATTAAAAGATCAGTGGTGGGATGAACGAGACTTTGCAGTAATTGATCCCGACAACAATTTGATTAGCTTTTTTCAACAAATAAAAAGCTAAAATCTATTATTAATCTGTTCAGCAATCGCGCCCTTTAATGGAACAAAAAGATTTGAATTCCTGTTATAAAAAAAGGATCAATTTTGAACTCTCTCCCAAAGTTGATCCCTTAACGATTTAGAAATCCCTTTGAGAATGTTTATATACATTCAAGGTAACCAGCCAACTAATGACAATGATTCCTGAAAAAAGTAATAACAAATTACTATACAGATAAGTTGACTGATCAACTTCCATAGGTAACAACCTTTGATCAAGTAAGGGTATGGATAATAAACCACCTACAATTGCAATACCTGTTCCCTCTGATAAAAAGCTGGTAAAGTTAAGCAAACTCATTCCAGCACCAGCTTCCTGCTGTTTCAAGCTACTTGAAACAATTGTTGATATAACTGTTTTGGTGAACGAAAGCCCACCTAAAACAAATACGATTATAATTGTCATGAACCATGATGTTGTTTCTAAAAGAAAGGAAGCAGTTAAAAAGCTAACAGAAAGAAATGTAACTCCGATGTTTAACACGTATAAAGGACCTCTTCTATCAACAAGTATCCCACCAATGTAGCCGAAAATAATGACACTCATTGTTCCAGGGAAAATAATTACACTTCCGATTTCGGCAGTACTTAGCTGGTGAACATCTTTCATCATATAAGGAACCATAGAGACAAACCCTGCTACTGTTCCAAATATAATTCCCCCACAAAGAACTCCAATCATAAAAGGTATATTTTTCCCTAATCCGGGATCAACAAAAGGATCTGTTACTTTCCTGATATGTTTTACAAATATCAGGAATGACAGCACGCTAACGATAAGAAAAGAAATGCTATATGATGTTGTAAACAACATAAAAAATACAATGCCTACAGACATTAGTATAATTCCTTTGATATCAAAATGACCTTTTATCCTTACTTCTTTCTTTAATAATTTCATAAGAAACGGAACAGTGATAATTGTTATCATAGGAATGAGTAGAAGATAGGACCAATGAATATAATGGGCTATCATTCCACCAATCGCTGGACCGACTCCTTCTCCCATGGCTACTATCGATCCAATAAGACCAAATGCTTTACCCCTATTTTCCTTTGGAATATAGCGCGCAACTACAACCATTACGAGTGCTGGAAATGCAGCTGCACCAGCCCCTTGAATAAAACGAGCCATAATAAGTAAGGAAAAGAAAGAATGGCCAACAAACCCAATTACCGACCCGAAACAATTTATTATAATTCCAAATAGGAGTAACCTTTTGATGCCTAATTGATCAGATAGCTTTCCATATACAGCTGTTCCAATGGAAAAGGTTAACATAAAGGCTGTGTTCACCCAGTTTGTACTCGCAGGTGGTTTATTAAAATCATTTGCAATATCAGGTAATGAGACGTTCAAAACCATTTCATTTAATACGCTAAAAAAAGATAAAATGCAAAGCCAAATTAAAATTTGGTTGTGTCGTAAATTCGATTGTGAATAGGATGTATTCACATTTCACCCTCCAATAATGAGGGCAGACGTAGTTTATAGGGTTAATGATACGCTTCCCTCTTTTAATTGAACCCTGTTACATTCATTACACTTCATAATTAATTCCTCCTAAACTTGATTAAAACATTTTACCACATATAAACTAAGTTTTAAATTCAGTATTTCATCACTTATACAACAATATGGCCCGTTTGTTGAACTACTCTTTAATAAAATAATTTTTCCGTTCCCAATTCCACATTGCAATAATAGAAAATCCATCTTCATCGGCTTTTTCGTCATCATCTGTATGAATCAAATCGCCTTCTTCTGTGTCATCAAGGTTTAATTTTTTATGTATTTCTTTTAACAAACCACCATAGGAGATTAACCTTTTACGGTGTAAACCTTCCTCCAAATCAGACAAACGTTTCAAATTCTTTTCTTCATCATCGGTCATAAAATCCGTATCCTTTACAGGATATTTTGCAGTTTCGTCAATTGCCGATTGTATATCCGATTTATATTTATTTTTCGGTCGAATCATTTGAACTTTTACATTTGGATCATAGTCTAATTTCATTGCCTTTTTCCAAAATTGAATCCATTGTTTTTGATTCACGTAGTTTTCTGTATTCTTAAAATAAGTTGGTTCCACACATACCAATACATGCATGTGCTGATTATAAGAATTATCTGGTTCTGTTGCAAAGTTGAGTTTATAGTATAATTTTAACAAAAAGGAGTCTTCTGTATGAACTATTTCAGATATAAACAATTTAACAAGGACGTCATCACTGTAGCCGTTGGCTACTATCTAAGATATGCATTGAGTTATCGTGATATATCTGAAATATTAAGGGAACGTGGTGTCAACGTTCATCATTCAACGGTCTACCGTTGGGTTCAAGAATATGCTCCGATTTTGTATCAAATTTGGAAGAAAAAGCATAAAA
This sequence comes from Abyssicoccus albus, assembly GCF_003815035.1. NCBI lineage: Bacteria > Bacillati > Bacillota > Bacilli > Caryophanales > Abyssicoccaceae > Abyssicoccus > Abyssicoccus albus. The sequence continues at coordinate 11,651 of NZ_RKRK01000009.1, read as the reverse complement.
AAGCCTATTACAAATGGCGTATTGATGAGACGTACATCAAAATAAAAGGAAAATGGAGCTATTTATATCGTGCCATTGATGCAGAGGGACATACATTAGATATTTGGTTGCGTAAGCAACGAGATAATCATGCAGCATATGCGTTTATCAAACGTCTCATTAAACAATTTGGTAAACCTCAAAAAGTGATTACAGATCAGGCACCTTCAACGAAGGTAGCCATGGCTAAAGTTATTAAAACGTTTAAACTGAATCCCGACTGTCATTGTACATCGAAATATCTGAATAATCTCATTGAGCAAGATCACCGTCATATTAAAGTAAGAAAGACAAGATATCAAAGTATGAATACGGCAAAGAATACTTTAAAAGGTATTGAATGTATTTACGCTCTATATAAAAAGAACCGCAGGTCTCTTCAGATCTACGGATTTTCGCCATGCCACGAAATTAGCATCATGCTAGCAAGTTAAGCGAACACTGACATGACATATTAGTGGTTAGCTATATTTTTTACTTTGCAACAGAACCGGTTTTTTCATGTCAAATTTTCTTTTCAACTCCAAAATATATAAAAACACTGTCATATCAACGACAAACCATGTTTTTAAAAAAGAACGTTATTTCTATATAGTATCAAGACAAGAAGAAACTCGTTTTCAACTCGTTTCTAAAAATTAAAAAAGAGAGTAAAAATTAGGAGCCACTCTCTTTTTTAAAACCACTCAATAAACCAAAAATAAGAATTAAAGCAGAAATAAATAAACATAAAACAAAAAGACCATTAAATTCAGGTGTATTGAAAAAAGAAAACAATTCTAAGTTACTTAAATTACTAAGAAAACCACTATCATTGGGAGTTAGCTTCAAGTAATCAAAAACAAAAATTAAAAGGGTATTCGGATTATCGTGTGGAAAAACATTATAGCTGGTAGATTTTTGCTAAACTAAGGTCAGGCTAGTTGAAGAGTATCTTTTATTTTCTAAGTAATTGTGGTAGCATAAAAATGAACTAGAAAACTGTAGCTAGGGTTCCGCTATCTAGGTAGGTCAGTGACCGAGGGCTACATCTTTTACAATATGTAAAAGGCACCTATTGACATAAAAGGTCCGAGGGGGAAGGTTCAGCGTAGTTGTTATGCGTTGAAATCTTTCTCTTCGGCTCTTTTTTTATTATTTAGGAGGTATTTATCGTATGAAAAGGATCGATGATTTGAAAGCTGGTGTTGCAGTTATTATTTTGAATGAGGAGAACCAAGTTTTGTTGCAAAAAAGGTCCGATGTAGGACTTTGGGGTATTCCTTCAGGACATATAGAAATAGGGGAAACAGTTTCTGAAGCAGCTATTAGAGAAATAAAAGAGGAAACCAATTTAGATATTAGAATTAAAAAGCTTATAGGTGTGTACTCTGAGCCTGATTCTCAGGTTTTTACTTATCCAAATGGAAGAGTAGTGCATTTTATAACAACTTGTTTTCTTGCTGAAATTACTGGGGGTGAACTACGATGTAATTCTTCTGAGTCACAAGAAATTCAATTTTTTGAACAACAAAGTTTACCAAGAGACTTATTGAAAATGCATCCTCAATGGTTAAATGACGCCCTTGCCAATGATGACTTAGCTTTTATTCGTTAAAAAGTAAATCCTTGTTAAGTTAACGGGGGGATTAGTAAAAAGAGGGGTTCAGATAAAAATTTCCACACTATTTTCCGATTACCCAATTAAAATAAATGTGCCAATTGTGAAAAGAATAGCTGAAATTAAATATTTTAAAAACTTACTCAATATCCCCCTCCTTTTTTTATCAAATTACCAAAATTAGTTGCTTTATTCCAATTGCTTTATTGACGTTGAGCCTCGGAACCCTTAACAATCCCAAAACTTGTCGAATGGTCGGCTTAATAGCTCACGCTATGCCGACATTCGTCTCCAAGTTTAGTTAAGGGTTCTTCTCAACGCACAATAAATTTTCTCGGCATTGAAAGAAAAAGGCGATTTTTTTCGTCTAAAACTAACGCGCTTTCGCTTGTTAGATTTTTATTTTTGATTAAAAATTAAAACCATTTTTTAATCAAAAAATAAAAATAAATTTTTTAAAACTGCTATTTTTTTCATGATAATTTTTTAAAATTCTACGCAGGTAGAATAAAAAAATTTATCAAAAATTTTTGCATCGCGTCGTTACGACGCATAGATGCGCCCTTACGGGAATTAACTAGATTATAACGATGAAAATAGACCTGAAAAACAATAACTATTGTGATACAGTTTATTAAAAAAGGGAGGTATTAATTTGATATTTATATATATAATATTTTCGGCTATTTTACTTTATTACGCTTTAAAATATGGAATTAGAAATGGTTTTGTTGACCTTGAAACGAATAAAGAAGACTTAGTTTACTATAAAAAAAGCGCTAGTTTACTTGAAGAGATAGGAAATATTTATAGTAGAGTTTCTAAATCTAAATCTAAAGAAGCAAAAGCTATCTATAATGAGGCTTTTGACATATTGGTTTCTGAAAAAAAGCCGAAAATTATATTTAAAGAATTAACTGATAAGAAAGAAGAAATTTTTAAATTAAGTATAGATGATTAACTAGCTTTAAATGACGCATTTATTCTGAGAAAATTTATTTTGCTCTCAGACTTAAAATTTTCCCCTTATTAGCTCATCTTTTAATTTAAATGATATTTTATAACTCAAAATAAAATTTAAGCCTAAAGACACCCTTAAAACTCAAATTTTATTTTTTAATCACACCAGTGTTATTTTTCGTTTTTGAAACACTGCCCAGTTATATGCAATTTTTTAAATTGCATTAAAAAACTGGGTAAACGTGCCGTTTAATCGCTTTTTAGTTCTCGCAGAGGCTAAAAAAACAAAAACAATTTATTTTTGTCATTTTGTTGTCTTTCGGTTTTCTAGTGTAACGGACAAAAACACTCAAAATAAAAAAGATACAAGAGAAATCTCTCGTATCTTTTATGCAGCAATCGCGCCCGTTAATGGAACACCTATTTATCACCATGAAAAAACCTTTGCTAATATAAACATGACAATCCATAAAATCACACCAACCAAAACAAAAACAAGAAATACTTTTAACGCATCAAATACAGAAGCTATTGTAAACCATCCACTTAATAGCAATATAGGATAAACAGTTATTAGCATGATTAAAAAATGAACAACACTTTGCTTAGTTAAACTCCAATGGTCTATATTATAAATTACGGTTGCTGCACCAACAAAAAAAACGATTAAACTTGCAAAAAATGTGCTTTTAGCATCTGAATATTTTTCTTGATAATTAAGTAGTAAAGCGATTCCACCCATAATAATAAAGGGTATTCCACCTCTTAAAAGAGCATTGATAACCAACACTTTTTTCCACCTCTCTCTTTTTTGCCATCGAAGGTCACTATTAAACAATCTGGCCCGTTTGTTGCATTAATCTTTTATAAAATAGTTTCGTCGTTCCCAATTCCACATTGCAATAATTGAATTAGCTTTTTCTGGTTCTGTTGCAAAGTTGAATTTATAGTATAATTTTAACAAAAAGGAGTCTTCTGTATGAACTATTTCAGATATAAACAATTTAACAAGGATGTTATCACTGTAGCCGTTGGCTACTATCTAAGATATGCATTGAGTTATCGTGATATATCTGAAATATTAAGGGAACGTGGTGTAAACGTTCATCATTCAACGGTCTACCGTTGGGTTCAATAATATGCCCCAATTTTGTATCAAATTTGGAAGAAAAAGCATAAAAAAGCTTATTACAAATGGCGTATTGATGAGACGTACATCAAAATAAAAGGAAAATGGAGCTATTTATATCGTGCCATTGATGCAGAGGGACATACATTAGATATTTGGTTGCGTAAGCAACGAGATAATCATTCAGCATATGCGTTTATCAAACGTCTCATTAAACAATTTGGTAAACCTCAAAAGGTAATTACAGATCAGGCACCTTCAACGAAGGTCGCAATGGCTAAAGTAATTAAAGCTTTTAAACTTAAACCTGACTGTCATTGTACATCGAAATATCTGAATAACCTCATTGAGCAAGATCACCGTCATATTAAAGTAAGAAAGACAAGGTATCAAAGTATCAATACAGCAAAGAATACTTTAAAAGGTATTGAATGTATTTACGCTCTATATAAAAAGAACCGCAGGTCTCTTCAGATCTACGGATTTTCGCCATGCCACGAAATTAGCATCATGTTAGCAAGTTAAGCGAACACTGACATGATAAATTAGTGGTTAGCTATATTTTTTTACTTTGCAACAGAACCCCCAGAAATCTGTTCAAGTCCATCACATTCGACTGTGGCAAGGAATTTTCAAACTGGCAGACAATGAGCAATCACAATGATGTCTCCATTTACTTCGCGGATCCGGGCACGCCGTCCCAACGCGGTCTGAATGAACATTCCAATGGAATGCTTCGAAAGGATGGACTGCCCAAACAATTGGATTTCAATGAAGTGGACCAGCGGTTCGTTGCTTCAGCTGCTGCCAGGCGGAATCATATCCCGAGAAAGTCACTGGGTTACCAAACCCCGTTGGAAGTATTTATGAGTTACATGGATGTAGGCAAATTGTCTAGCTTATTTTGACAAACGAAGATTCCTTTAGCATAGAGATATCTCCTTCACCATGAACGATTGTATCTTAACTTTAACCTCTATTATTGTAATGAAAAATCTCGAACGACTTCTTCACATGCTTCTGGTGCAGTTACTCTATCTACTTCTTCTCCTTTTTTGAAAAGAATTAAAGTTGGAATACTCATTACTTGATACTGCTGGGCAAACTCTAGCTCTTTATCCACATCAACATGATAGAATGCAATCTCTTCCAACTCTTCTGCAACCGATTCAAAAATAGGAGCTAGTTGCTTACAACCCGGGCACCAGTCTGCGGTAAATTTCAATACAACAGGTTTGTCTTCTGCTTTTACCAATGTGTTAAACTCATTGGCTCTCAATTCCTTAACCACTACAAATACCTCCTTTCCATCTCCTTTTGTAAAAGATTTACGTTAAAGGGTTTGTCTCTATAAATGTCTCTACATCCATAGCAGCCATGCAGCCTGTTCCAGCTGCTGTGATAGCCTGCCTGTATCTCTGATCTTGCACATCACCTGCTGCAAACACACCAGGTATATTGGTTTTTGTCGTACCAGGTTCCACTTTTATATAACCATTTGGATAGATATCAATGGCCCCTTTTAGAAAATGAGTATTGGGAATATGGCCGATAGCCAGAAAGACACCATCTGTTTCAATAAGTTGTTCTTCCTGGGTTTCTTTATTCTTAAGGCGAACCCCCGTGACCTGACTATCTTGAGAAAGAATTTCTACTGGAGTACTATTAAAAATCCAAGATATTTTCTCATTATTCATTGCACGATCCTGCATAATCTTGGAGGCTCGCAATTGATCTCTGCGATGAATCACATGGACTTCTTTCGCAAACTTTGTTAAAAATAAAGCTTCTTCCATGGCAGAATCCCCACCGCCAACAACCACCACTTTTTTGTCACGGAAGAAGAAACCATCGCATGTTGCACATGTACTTACACCGCGACCAAAGTTTTCCGCCTCTCCAAGAATCTCCAACATTTTCGCCCGAGCACCCGTAGAAACGATAACAGATTCCGCTTGAATTTCCCCGAGACCATCTACTTCCAACCGAAAGGGACGACTTGAAAAATCTACATTTTTTACTAAGGCTGTTTTAAATTGTGCTCCAAATCGTTTAGCTTGTGCTCGCATAGTCTCTATCAATTCTGGTCCCATCACTGGATCAGAAAAACCCGGATAATTTTCGACCGCTGTTGTTAATGTTAACTGTCCACCTGGTTCTGGACCTTCTAAGATTAATGGTTCCATATTTGCTCTGGCTAAATAAATGGCAGATGTTAAACCGGCAGGACCTGTTCCTAAAATGACTGTTTTATACATAATCCACCTCTTCATTTAAAAATTTATATATTTTAAAAGGACATTCAGTGAAGGATAGATAAACTGTGCCTTCACTGAATGTTAGGCTATCAACCTGAATTTTCCTTTCAATCGTTTCAGCAGACGATTTAATATCAGAAAGAGAAACTTACCATACTAGGATTGCCTTTTACGTTATTTCTTCGATGAATCTTTTGGCTGATCTGTTTTTGCATTCTCAGCCTTTGCTGATTCTTTTGGTGAGCAGCAAGAGCACGTTGGTTTAGCCATTTATATCACCTCCTTAAACTAGGTGTCATATGATAAACCACTCATTATCCAACTTCTAAGAGCCGTTTGATCTCCTCTTTATTCATTTCAAATCCTGTCATACTTTTTCTTGTTTTTCTTAGACCTAAAATGGAGGATTGAGAAAAGACAATTCCGGGAACCACTCTAGCCCCTGTTCGATTTTTCAACTCTTTTTCTTTTTCCGGCTGCTTAGTTAAATCATATTGTTTATGTGGTATCCGATGTTTTTCCAAGAATTTTTTCAAGTCTTGGCAATCAGAACAAGTTGGTCTTGTATAGATTTCCAGTTGATACTTAGCCATTTATCTCTCCCCTTCCATTCGGTCTATATAAAAATGATTTACTCTTTTACTTCTAATACAAATGGATATACGTGAATTTCCCCATCAAATTTAAATTCTGCCCATACTTTATACATGCCTGGTTCGGTGAAATGAGCATTGAATGTGGTGGAGTCCTCTGAAGCCGGATGAACATGAATATATTCTTCTGCTCCTTCATCCACAATTACTACATGACCTAAAGCACCAAGGTGTGTTTCTGGCTGTTCCCCATGCATATCAAAATTCAAAGGTACCTCTTCTCCAGCTATTGCTTCCACTTCTTCTAAGGTCACTGTTTTTCCCTCTACTTCTTTTGTCCATTCATTATCCGCATGTAAATGTGCTTTGGCTGTTTCTTCTGTTCCAACCTGTAATAGGTTTGGAGCAGGTGTATAAGCTTTGTTTTCCGGCACAATATCAACAAATGCTTGATATGTTCCATCTTCTAAGGCTTGATTAACTCGAAATCTTCCTTCCTCTTCTTTTTCAGGATGGAGATGATAATACTCTTCCAAATCGTTAGAGATCAGAATAAAATGCATTTCTTTTTCATGAGAATAATGTTTCGACTTTCGAGATGATTTTTCTACATATTTTTCGGTAGATTACGCCGTAACTTCGTAACCTGTATCTTTAATGGCAGCTTTGATTTCTTCTAATTCAACTATACTCTCATTGAATTTCACATCCACTGCTCCTTCAGAAAGGTGGATTTTTACAGATTCAACTCCAGTGAGTTTACCTACACGTCCTTCAACTTTATTGGCGCAAGATCCACATGTCATTCCTTGTACATTTAATGTTACTTGTTGCATATAAATTCCTCCTTTATTTTTTATTAATTTTAACTGATGAACATTACTTACCTTACCCCCGTAAGGTATATAGTTTTGTTTTAAAAATGCTATCTCTTATTTGATATAGCACCTGGGTAGTATCATTTTACTAACCCTTTTTACACCACCTCCTTAAAGTAAATTCAATTTCATTCTGGGGGTAGGATAATTAAAAATTATACTGAAAAGATTTACTGATTTTTTTTTAATATACTCACTATTTCATTTTTATTATTCTCAAAACCAATAAAATATTTGACTAGCTTTCTTTTGCCGACTAACCCTTTTTTATAAAAAGCAAACATTGGAACGATTCGATTCCCAGATATCTCCTTTAAATCTTCCTCTAAGCTGAGATTTTTGCTTACATCTTTATCAGCATAGTGGATTCTATTAGATTTTAGATACTTCTTCGCATCCTGGCAGTCTGAACATGTGGGCCTAGTATATAATTCAAGTTCAAATTTATCTTCCACTTTAATCTCTCCTTCCTATTAAACAGCAGACGGTTTAAATCGTTTTAAACGCAAAGCATTTGATAATACTGAAACAGAGCTTAAGGCCATTGCAGCTCCAGCAACCATTGGGTTTAACAATGGTCCACCAAAGAGATAGAAAATACCCATGGCAAACGGAATACCCAATATGTTATATCCAAATGCCCAGAATAAGTTTTGTTTGATATTTCGAATAGTAGACTTACTTAATTCGACGGCTGTTGGAACATCCATTAAATCACTTCTCATTAATATAATGTCTGCAGATTCCATGGCAACATCCGTACCTGAACCAATAGCTATTCCTATATCTGCTTGTGCAAGGGCTGGTGCATCATTAATACCATCTCCAACCATAGCCACTTTCTTACCTTCTGCTTGGAGTTTTTTCACTTCATTTGCTTTATCTTCTGGTAATACTTCACTGAACACACGATCAATTCCAACTTGCTTGGCAATAGCCTCAGCTGTACCTTTATTGTCTCCAGTAATCATCGCTACTTCGATTCCCATTTTTTGAAGTTTTTCAATTGCTTTTAGACTATTTTCCTTGACTGTATCAGCAACTGCAATAATACCCGCAATTTGGTTATTAATGGCAATGTACATAGGGGTCTTTCCTTGACCGGCTAGCTCATCTGATGTAATTGCCAGCGTATCTAAAGAAATATTACGTACATCCATTAATTTTCTGTTTCCGGCTAGTATTACTTTGCCATCTACAGTTACTTCAATTCCATGTCCAGGGATAGCATTAAAGTTTTCTGTTTTCATAAAGTCTAGTGCTTTTTCTTCTGCTCCCTTAACAATTGCTTCACCTAACGGATGCTCAGAACCTTTTTCAGCAGATGCTGTTAGTTGTAATAATTCTGTTTCTAAGATTCCGTTTACAGTGATAATATCTGTAACTTTAGGTTTACCTTCGGTAATTGTACCTGTTTTATCAAAAACAATCGTTTGAATTTTGTGCGTTGTTTCAAGTGCTCCACCGCTCTTAATTAATACACCGTTTTCTGCACCCTTACCAGTACCAACCATAATTGCAGTCGGCGTTGCTAGACCAAGCGCACATGGGCATGCAATAATTAAAATGGAAATAACAATTGTTAAAGCAAAGAGTCCTGTTTCTCCTCCGAAATACCAGGCTGAACCCGAAATAATAGCAAGCACGATAACGATCGGCACAAAATATCCGGAAATAATATCAGCCATTTTAGCAATCGGTGCTTTTGAGCCTTGTGCATCTTCTACCAACTTAATAATTTGTGATAAGGCTGTATCCTTACCTACTTTGGTTGCTTTATATCGGATAGTACCATTCTTATTGATACTTGCACCTATAACATTATCGCCTGCATTCTTTTCTACAGGTATACTTTCTCCCGTTAACATGGATTCGTCAATAGATGTTTTTCCTTCTAATACAACACCGTCAACCGGTATTTTTTCACCAGGTTTAACGATTATAGTATCACCTGCCACTACTTCCTCAACTGAGATTTCTACTTCTTCTCCATTTCTCACAACCATTGCTGTTTTTGGAGCCAACCCCATCAGTTTTTCAATTGCTGCCGATGTTTTGCCCATAGAACGAGCTTCAAGATATTTACCTAGTGTAATTAACGTAAGGATTACCGCTGTAGACTCATAATATAGATTTCCTGCATAACTGGTATGACCTAACCAAATCGCTATTGTTGCCCCTAAACTGTAGACGAACGCAGCATTAGTTCCTAAGGCAACTAAAGAATCCATATTTGGATGTCCTCTAAATAGTGTTTTGTATCCTACCGTGAAGAAATTCAAGCCATAAATCATAACTGGTATCGTTAATATAAGTTGTATTAGTGAAAACCATTCAGGGTTCACCATTGGATCAATTATTTCTGGCAATGGTAAGCCTATCATGTGCCCCATCGCGATATAGAACAGGGGAATAGTGAAAATTGCTGAACCCAAAAATCGTGTCCATATGGATTTAATTTTCTGTTGTTTTTTATCTTTTTCCTCATTGACTGAATCTGGCGTTTCCAAATCTTCATGTGCTTCATACCCTGCATTTGAAACTGCTTGAGTAATATCTGACACAGAAACAACTGTCGGATCATACTGGATTGTCAGTTTTTCTGTAGCTAAATTTACATTAGATTCAATGACACCATCCATTTTTCTTGTTGCTTTTTCAACAGTTTGAACACATGATGCACAAGTCATACCAGTTATAGCGAATGATTTCTGCTCCACGTCTGTTAACGCCTTATACCCAGCCTTATTTACGGCATTTTGAATATCTTGTGCGGATACTGCATTCTCGTCAAAACTGATATTTAATTTTTCAGTAGCTAAATTTACATTAGATTCTTGTACACCGGGCAATTTCTTGGTCGCTTTTTCAACTGTCTGTACACAAGATGCACAAGTCATACCTTCTATATTAAATGTTTTTGTTGCCATTCATTTTCATCTCCTTTTTTAATTATCTGGTTCAGTTTCATATTTTAAAGGGTGTTTTATTCATGTTTCTCACTCTTTCTTCATATTTTGATTTTCTACGATATTTTAGTGTTTTGGTGAACAGTTATCATCCTTACAATTACACTGTCCAGGAACACATGTGCAAGGGACTTCTTCAACCGCATCTTTCTTCTTCATTTCAAGTACTTTTTCCAGTCTGTCTATATCCTGAAAACTCAGCGTTGATTTTGAAATTAAATCCACTATTGTTTTACCAACGTCTTTATTACAAATATTATCGAAAGTTTCATTTAGAGTACTTTTGATAAATTCATTTTCAGTTATATTAGTGGAATAAACATACTTATTTCCTTCTGTTTCTGTATGAAGCATTCCTTTTTTTACAAGTCTCCCAATAAAAGTTTTGGTAGTCGCAGGTTTCCAATTCTTCTTTTGCTCCAAAACTTTTCTAATTTCTTTACTCGTAACGTTATCTTGTGCCCATACGACACGCATAACTTCCCATTCGGAATCTGTAATTTTAGAATCTACTTCTGTGTTCATAATCTCACCTCTCATTAATTTACATGCGTAATCGAATTATATAGCATTAGTTTACCGCTGTAATCGATTTTGTCAAGTCTCTTTTTCTCTTTCACTATTGTTATAACTATCCTTTACAATTTATTATCGGTTCTGTTCACTGACATCAATCATAATGAAGGTGGTAACCGGATTCGAACCGGCGATCAAAGTTTTGCAGACCTTTGCCTTCCCACTTGGCTATACCACCATATAAATTATAGTAATGCATTTATGGTCTCGCACATTATCGACTACAGTTGTAATCTACCGGCATATATAGATTACAACTGTAGTCTATTTTTGTCAAGTAATTTTTATTATTATAATCATCATTTATTATCGATTTTATAATATCGGTATTAATAAAAGTAAATGGGGTAAATGGATTGTATCGATTAAAGCCTTTCAGCCCATTGCCTTCCCACTTAGTTATAGCACCGTATAAATATTTCGCAATAGCCGAAGAAAAAATAAAATAAGAGTGGTTATCCTGATATCAAGACAACCACCCATAATTAATTCCATGAAACAAAAACTAAAAAACACAAATACATGACATCTATTTTTATTGTTGATTCAATTACAATTCATTTTAGTGATGGTGGTGTCCAGATGACTTAGCTTGCACCTTACACAAGATAGAATTATCGTGCAAATGATCAGGCGTTTCTAATTGAAC
>NZ_RKRK01000008.1 GCF_003815035.1 Abyssicoccus albus | reverse complement strand
GTGTTATCGTATTTATACCGGAACTGGCAGACGCACAGGACTTAAAATCCTGCGGTAAGTGATTACCGTACCGGTTCGATTCCGGTCCTAGGCACCATTTTTATTTTATGCGCCCGTAGCTCAATTGGATAGAGCGTTTGACTACGGATCAAAAGGTTAGGGGTTCGACTCCTCTCGGGCGCGTGGACATAACGGGAAGTAGCTCAGCTTGGTAGAGCACTTGGTTTGGGACCAAGGGGTCGCAGGTTCGAATCCTGTCTTCCCGACTCTTTTCTTTAAATTATATCGTGGGGGATTAGCTCAGCTGGGAGAGCGCCTGCTTTGCACGCAGGAGGTCAGCGGTTCGATCCCGCTATTCTCCACTTCGATATGGGACTGTAGCTCAGCTGGTTAGAGCACACGCCTGATAAGCGTGAGGTCGGTGGTTCGAGTCCACTCAGTCCCACTTATATGAAGAGACTTCTAAATAGAAGTCTCTTTTTTATTTTAATACTTCAAGTGTATGAATGAACTGTATAATATCCTCAGTACGTTCACCTCCAATTCCCAATATATACGCATTAGGGACATCATCTACGGGTCTTAAATTACAAGGTGTAATGTTGTAGAGCATAATATGCATCCCTGTATGAGCTCCGCTATATAGAATTCCTTTTTTGTCTAATTCGTTACAAATATGATTGATTTTTGTTGAATAATATTTTCGGCTGCGCTGAATGTGTCTTTCGAATTCGCCACTTACCATTAGTTCTTTAGTGAAATGTTGAGTATGGTGAGGAACGGTCTGTGATTCTTTATGATTTATATCATAATAAGTTTGTAGCAAATGTTGTGGTAAAACCATATACGCAATTCTTAATGATGGAAATAATGATTTTGAGAATGTTCCCATATAAATGACGTGTTCACCATCTAAATCGAGACCTTGAATAGACGGAAGAGGCTCTTTGTTATATCTGAATTCACTATCATAATCATCTTCTATAATATAAATATCATTTTTTTTTGCAAATTGTAGTAGTTTAGTACGACGTTCTATAGATAAAATTGCCCCTGTAGGATATTGATTACTAGGTGTAATGTGAATACAGTCTAAAGACGGCTTTATATTTTTTATATCAATACCATATTCATCTACTTCAACAGTTGTCATTTCTACTTGACTATTTTTACACACATCTACAATCGTTGGATAACTAGGCTTTTCAATGGCTATATTTTTGAATGATAATGTTTTAAATAATCGTTGTAGTAGCTGATGAGTACTAGAGCCTATAATGACTTGCTCATAAGTTGCATTAACTCCTCTTGATTTTGCTAAATACTGCGTTAACTGTTGTCTTAGTTCGATATGGCCAAAAAATGGACTCGTTTGAAATAATGAAGTATCAGAAAAAGAATCTTTTATAATCTTTTTGAACGTTTTATTGGGAAGTACTTCTGTATCAATCTTGCCGATATCGTAAGAATAAGGGTTTTGAGTTTTAATCTCTACCGCTTTTGACTGTTTAGTGGATTTAAAGACTGTTTCAACAGGACTAACGTAGATACCACTTTTAACTTTAGTATATATTATCCCCTCATCTAGCAATAAATTTAATGCATTTTCAACAGTCGTTTGACTAATTTGATGTTCTTTTGCTAGCACTCTTTTTGAGAGAAGTTTTTCATGTGGCTTATACTGACCAGATAAAATATGTGACTTTATTTGTTCATAAAGTTGTTTGTACATTGGTGTATTACTTTTCTTATCTAATTCAATCATAATCTGACCACCTAAAATTATTCTTATTTGGCTATTTTACCATATCAGTTAGTTGTGTAGGATAAAATATATACATATTAAAGGAGAGATTATGATGCAACAAAAAGGAACAGATCGTGTAAAAAGAGGAATGGCAGAGATGCAAAAAGGTGGCGTCATCATGGACGTTGTCAATGCTGAACAAGCTAAGATTGCTGAAGCGGCGGGTGCCGTGGCTGTCATGGCGTTAGAAAGAGTGCCTAGTGACATTCGTAAAGCGGGTGGGGTGGCACGTATGGCTGATCCTACAATTGTCGATGAAGTGATGAATGCAGTCAGTATCCCAGTGATGGCGAAGTGCCGTATTGGACATATTTCTGAAGCACGCGTGTTAGAATCGATGGGTGTTGATTATATCGATGAGTCTGAAGTGTTAACACCAGCGGATGAAGAATATCACTTATTGAAAAGCGACTATACTGTACCGTTTGTATGTGGTTGTCGTAACATTGGAGAAGCTGCTCGTCGAATTGGTGAAGGTGCGGCAATGCTTCGTACAAAAGGAGAACCTGGAACAGGGAATATTGTTGAAGCGGTTCGCCATATGAGACAAGTGAATGCAGATATCCGTCGTATCGTTAATTTAAGTGATGATGAATTGATGACCTTTGCAAGAGATCATCAAGCACCATTCGATGTATTGAAGGAGATCAAGCAGTTAGGTAAATTGCCAGTAGTAAATTTCGCTGCGGGTGGTGTTGCAACACCAGCGGATGCTGCGTTAATGATGGAACTTGGAGCGGACGGTGTATTCGTAGGGTCTGGAATATTTAAATCAGAAGCACCGGAGAAATTTGCCAAAGCGATTGTACAAGCAACAACTCACTATCAAGATTACGATTTAATCGGTCGATTATCTAGAGATTTAGGTAAAGCAATGCCTGGCTTAGATATGCACGATATTTCATTAGAAGAGAGAATGAGCGAACGTGGTTGGTAATCAGAAGAAAATAGGCGTTCTTGCACTTCAAGGTGCAGTGAGAGAGCATATTCATCAAATTGAACAATTAGGGCATATCGCTATACCGATTAAACGGGTTGAACAATTAAATGACATTGATGGTTTAGTATTACCCGGTGGTGAGTCAACAACGATGCGACGTCTGTTAGATGAGTATGACTTCACAACGTCGTTGAGACAAAGTGAATTACCGATGTATGGGACATGTGCCGGACTCATTTTACTGGCGAAATCAGTTCAAGATAGAGAAGATTACCATATTGGGAAATTAGATATACATGTCGAGCGAAATGCATTTGGTCGCCAAATTGATAGCTTTGAAACGATGCTTAATGTTACAGGAATCGACCATCAGGTCGAAGCAATTTTTATTAGAGCACCGATCATTAAATCTGTAGAGCAACATGTCGAAGTATTATCGACGGTTGATGATAATATTGTGGCGGTTAAACAAGGGAAATATTTAGGCGTATCATTTCATCCTGAACTATCGAATGATTTAAGTATGATGAAATACTTTATAGAGCAGACTATAGATTAGAAGCTAAAAACCCATCGAATCCATTTTATGATTCGGTGGGTTTAATATATGGTTCTGTTGCAAAGTTGAATTTATAGTATCATTTTAACAAAAAGGAGTATGTTATATGAACTATTTCAGATATAAACAATTTAACAAGGACCTCATCACTGTAGCCGTTGGCTACTATCTAAGATACGCGTTGAGTTATCGTGATATATCTGAAATACTAAGAGAACGTGGTGTCAACGTTCATCATTCAACGGTCTACCGTTGGGTTCAAGAATATGCTCCAATTTTATATCAAATGATAATACTGCTATTATTGGCGAGGCTATAATTGAGGTCTTAGTCAGTAATAGAGTATTAAACTATATATTATAAGGTGGATAAAAAATGTATAAATACAGAGTATATAATAAATATTCTACAAAGATCTCACAAATAGAGAACGAGCAGAAAGAATGCATCGGCTATATACGTAAATTTTACAAAAATGTTTTGGAAAGAGTTGTAGATTATGTTGGTAACGCAAATTTAATTAACAGATTTGAAGTTCTCAACTCCAATCAAGAAGTTGTTTTCAGGGCGAAAAGAGGAAACCCTTTTAGATGGAAAAAGTATCATGTGGAATATTATTATAAAGATGAGACTTTTGAGTTTGAGATGATTCAAAAAGATTTTTTGAAAGTTACAAATATTACAGAGTTCTCTTTCAATGGTAAAAACTATAGTATGGAGCAAACTTTTGGTGCATGGGCAGAACTTATCGATAAAGAATCGGGAAAAACGATAGCGAAATGGAAGATAAAATTTGTAAGTCCTTTTTATGGCAATTTAGAAGTACTGGATGAAGAATACGAAGAGTATCGATTATTTCTACTGGGGATTTTCCACGCGTATTTTTATGGGAAGTAGACTTAAATGAAGGAATTAAGAATTGCAAATTTAAGTAAAAGAATTAAAAAGAAAAAATTTTAGATGATGTTAGTATACAGATTAGTGAAGGAACAATTCATGGCTTGATAGGTGAAAATGGAGTTGGTAGTCGAAATGCAGTCAAATCAATACATAATATATGTATGTTTAAGGCCTACCCTAAATGACAGAAATTAGTATCTTGCAAAAATTGAAATAATAAGTTATAGTTAATACATCAAAAAAAATTGATGTATTGTTTTGTTATTTTATAAAGGAGTTCTATTTTATGAGAGTAAATCATGCAAGTACACTATCTGTTGATTATTTTGTTAGTTATATGAACCTAATCATGATATCAAGAGAAGTCACTTTAAAAGAAGCTATAATATATATGAAGAAAGAGTTTTTTAAAGGAGAGACTGATATGTATGGTAAAACGACAGAAACTCATTTTAATTTAGCAATACAAAAACTTAAACAAAAATAGAGCTATTTAAATACAAGAGAGGTGATCTTTTAATGGAAGTTATTAAATCCGTTCCTAATAGAACTGAGGAAGAAAACTTAGATTTTTATGAACTGATGTTTAACGCTCTTGCTGATAAAATTAGACTTAAAATTTTACATTCAATACGTCAAAGCGATGCAAAATCTCTGTGTGTATGTGACTTGGAGGAATTATTAGAATTAAAACAATCTAAGCTTTCTTATCATCTAAAAAAATTAGTAGATGCAGATATTCTTATTGCTGAAAAGCATGGTACATGGAACTATTATAAAATTAATGAACAACAAATACAGCTAGTTTTGAATGAAGATACTTGTTGTAAGATACTATAAGTATCTTCTTTTAATACAATATACATCAACTTTTTTTGATTATTGTATCAAAAAAAGTTGATTAAATAAATTCGGAGGCGTTATACTGATGTTAGACTCAATTATAGAATTCATAAAAACATTTTTAATGTTGTTTTTTGAATTATTAATACTATTCATAATCGTGAGCTTTATTGTAAGTTTAATTCAACAAGTAGTTTCGGAAGAAAAAATCAAAAGACTTTTGAGCAAGCCTAATCAAGCAATTAGTTATATGTTGGGGACGGTGTTTGGTGCTTTGACACCATTTTGCTCTTGTTCAACTATTCCAATACTTGCAGGTCTATTAAATTCCAAAGTTCCTTTTGGTCCAGCAATGAGTTTCTTAATTGCTTCACCATTAATGAACCCATTAATGATATTTATGCTATGGGCTTTATTAGGATGGAAAGTTGCAATAGTTTATTTTATTGTACTAGCAATCTTTAGTATCTTAACAGGTTTTGTATTTTCAAAAATGAATTTAGCTGAAACTTATAAAGGAGTAAATGTTAAAGGCGATGGATTTTTTGCTAATAAAACGGGATCTCGTTTTAAACAAGCATTAAATGATGCATGGGCATTTTTATATCCAATGCTTCCTTACCTATTTATTGGTGTATTTATTGGAGCGTTCATATATGGATTTGTACCCGAAACATTTATTACTAAATATGCAAGTGGAGGTGGCATTATATCCGTATTCATTGCTTCTATTATAGGTATTCCTATGTATATTAGACCAGAAACAATGTTACCTATAGCTGAAGCATTGGTATCAAAAGGTATGTCACTAGGAACAGTTGTGGCATTGATTATTGGTGGAGCGGGCGCAAGTATTCCAGAAGTGGCATTACTATCTAAGTTATTCAAAAGAAAATTTGTAATATCATTTGTTATCGCAATTTTAGGTGTAGCTATTGCTACCGGATTAATTGTTAATATAATTATTTAAATTTAAGGGGGGATAAATTAATGAATCAAGAAGCATCAGTAATCAGTAGATATGGAAATGCTGCAAAAAATCATGATGGTAGTAAAGTTGTCATCTCAGATATTGTATCTAACGCAGAAGTTCCTGAACAATTGAGACAAGACGAAGACTTATGGAGTGGTTGCTATTCAGGCGCTATTGAAGAAAAATCTTTTGTTGAATCTTTTGAAAAAGTAGGGTTTTATGGTATCGAAATAGATAAACGTGAAGATACATGGACGACTATAGAAGATATTAACTTTAGAAGTATGACCGTTATAGCTCATAAAGGAAAAGAAGGTCCTTGTATAGATAAAGGACAATCTGTTATATACAAAGGTCCATTTAAACATATTGAAGATGATGATAATCATATTTTTGAGCGTGGAGAAAGAACTTTTGTATGTGAAAAAATATTTAATATATTACAGCAACCCCTATATAACAATGTCTTTGAATTTATCAAAGAAAATGAAGAAGCAATTGATATAGAAGACTGTTGCGATACATCATGTGGTTGCTAAAAACCAATTAAAGGAGGTGTTAAAATGGAAAAAAATTCATTTAAAAAAGCTATTTCTAAATTAAAACCTAAAAAGCAAGAATGTTGTTCCGTGGAGATTAAAGAAAATAAAGAGAGCAAAAAAGAGAATACAAATAAAGATCAACAGAATAATAAAGGTTGTTGTTAATGTCGTATCATTGACAATTTAAATTAGGGAGCATAAAAGCATGCTTCCTTTTTTTAATGGAGGTGCTGAAATGATTAAAAGTTTAGCTGACTTTACCGAAGAAGAACGTCAAAAAGCTATGGAAAGGTATTATAAAAATGACAATAATTAGCGTGGAATTTTTTAATAGCTAAAATTGGTAATAAGACTAGTGTACGAATGATTTCTTATTCTAATAGAATAGTAAGTTTGTTTGAACATTATCTTTCAAAATTAACTATGTATGAGGTGCAAGATGAAAGTAATTGCTACTGGAGGTGTAAGAGTATGAAGAAAAAACAAGGAAGATTCTAAGAATCAGTATTATACTGAGTGTCATTATTTTGTTAGGTGTGACCTTATGGTTCAACTTAACTTCTGATACAAAAGCCTTACAAGTAGGCGATGAATCAATTGATTTTCAATTGGAGACGTTAAATGGTGATTCAATACAATTATCGGATATCAATTCAGAAAAAGGTGTTATTTTGAATTTCTGGGGGACTTGGTGTAAGCCGTGTCGTGAAGAAATGCCTGATATGAACCGAATTTATAATGAAGGACATGAAGACTATGAAATCATTGCAGTAAATGTTTCTGAGGATGAGCAGCAGATTAATCAGTTCTTATCCAGTAGTTGCAAATTATACCCACTAGGGGTATAATGTAAGTAAGATACAATACTAAGGAGTGATATAATG
The DNA here is from genome assembly GCF_003815035.1 of Abyssicoccus albus. Taxonomy (NCBI): domain Bacteria; kingdom Bacillati; phylum Bacillota; class Bacilli; order Caryophanales; family Abyssicoccaceae; genus Abyssicoccus; species Abyssicoccus albus. The sequence goes on along the minus strand of NZ_RKRK01000008.1, from coordinate 12,663 downwards.
AATCATCACAAAAAAGAGCCACATTTTGACCAGGAGGAAAATCATAATCATCATAGTCAGGAAGAGCATACCCATCACGACCATCATGAATATAAAAATCACGATGAGTCTCATGATGAACTTGAGCACGATAATCATGGCCACGGTGCACATGACCACGGTGCACATGACCACGGTGCACATGATCATCACGGACATATGGTGACGGAATTCCGGAATAAGTTTTTTGTTGTTTTAATATTCACCATTCCGATCCTTCTCCTGTCTCCAATGATTCAGGATTTTATGGGCGTTGACTGGCGCTTTACAGGGGATATCTATATTCTAGCTGCCTTGTCCACATTCGTTTATTTCTATGGCGGTTGGCCTTTCCTCAAGGGTGCTTTTGATGAACTGAAAAACAGAGAACCCGGGATGATGACACTGATTGCCATGGCCATCTCCATCGCATTCTTCTACAGCCTAGCTGTCGTATTTGGGTTTAACGGGGAGCAACTTTTCTGGGAACTGGCAACCCTGGTACTGATCATGCTTCTGGGCCACTGGATTGAAATGCGATCGATCAATAATGCATCCAAAGCTCTGGAGTCACTTGCATCCCTGATGCCGAACACAGCAAATCGTATTGCTGAGAATGGTGAGACGGAAGAAGTGCAGGTTGATGCTATCAAAGCAGGGGATCTGATCTTGGTCAAACCGGGAGAAAAGATGCCCTTGGATGGAAAGATCGTTAAAGGAAAATCCCAAATCGATGAATCCATGCTGACAGGTGAGTCCGTTCCCGTAACCAAATCTGTTAATGACGAGGTCATCGGTGGATCAATCAATAGGGAAGGCTCACTTACAATAGAAGTAGAAAAACTGATGGATGAGTCCTACTTGAACCAGGTCATCGAAATGGTCAAAGAATCCCAGAAGACAAAATCCAAAACACAGGACATCACGAATCAGGCGGCCAAATGGCTGTTTTATATCGCTTTGGCTGCTGGTATTATCACCTTTATTGTTTGGATAAGTATCGGAGCCACTGTAGATACGGCCATACAAAGAACAGTGACCGTCATGGTTATCACCTGCCCGCATGCTTTAGGTCTCGCAGCGCCTCTGGTCATCTCTGTTTCTACTGCTTTATCTGCGAAGCATGGTCTGTTGATTCGCAAACGTCCTCAGTTCGAACGGGCCCGGAATATTGATGCGGTAATTTTCGATAAAACTGGTACGTTAACTGAAGGTAAATTTGGAGTAACAGACGTGCAAACTTTCAGTGATATGGACGAAAATAAGATACTAAGCTATGCAGCGACAGTAGAGAATGACTCTGAGCATCCCATTGCTACAGGAATAATCAATGAAGCAAAGAAAAGGAAACTGAAACTGCATGAAATGACACATTTCAATTCTATTACTGGCGTGGGAATTGAAGGGACAATTGATAACAGGAATATCAAAGTTGTAAGTCCCGGGTATATCAGTGAACAAGGTATCAGCTTTGACGATCAGAATTTCAACAAATGGTCCGAACAGGGTAAGACGGTTGTGTTCCTGATCATTGATGAAGAACTGTCAGGCGCCATCGCATTGGCAGATAAAATCAAAGAGAGCTCAAAACAGACGGTTGAACAATTGCACAAGCGAAATATCAAGGCCATCATGCTCACTGGAGACAACCGGAAAGTGGCGAATTACGTTGCAGAACAAATCGGGATTGATGAAGTCTATGCAGAAGTTCTGCCGGATCAGAAGGCAGAGAAAGTAACGGAAATTCAAAAGCGTGGTTTAGTGGTTGCAATGACCGGGGATGGTATTAATGATGCGCCGGCCTTGACGAAAGCAGATGTTGGCATTGCGGTAGGGGCAGGGACAGATATCGCTATGGATAGTGCAGATATCGTTCTTGTGGACAGCAATCCGAAAGATATACTGGCCATATTCAGCCTTTCCAAACAGACCTTTAATAAACTGGTTCAGAACTTGATATGGGCAACCGGCTACAACATTTTTGCCATCCCATTGGCTGCAGGCGCTCTGGCTCCTTGGGGCATTGTACTCAGCCCGGCTGTCGGTGCAATACTGATGAGCTTAAGCACCATCATCGTAGCAATCAATGCGCAATTGCTACATCGATTCGAAATAGATTAAAGTAAACTTATTTGAAGTATTATAGAGATAATATTTTTTATAAGAAGTGAAAATTATGCAATATATTATGGAAGGAAGGCGATTGCAATTTCGACTTCCTTCTTAATTTTATAAATTCTCTTACTTGTTTTTAACATTTTGGTATATTGGATTAATAACATATGGCCAATAATAAAGAGTCTATCCGTTTTGGATAGACTCTTTATTCCTCGTTGAAAATATTTAGAGTTATTCAACAGGCGCCAATTCGCTTTCAATTACCCATTTATGATTTTGTACTTCTTCTCAAGTATCTGTTGTGACAAAGTCTACCATGTAAACTGTTGTCTGTTCAGCTGAATCAATCGTAGCAGTGGCACCTTCCATACTTTCCATATGTGTGGCATTCATTACTACCTCATCTCCTGGTTCTAAGGAAGCTTCACCCGGATTTTCCAATTCTTCGTGGATGACCCATTTATGATCTTCTACTGGTTCTCCACCATTTGTTGGTATATATGATACGGAATAAACTGTTGTATCAAAGTCTCCGGAGATGGTTGCTTCAGCGCCATACATACCTCGCAGGCCACCTTTAAAGTAATGAATTCAAATACATATATTTATATACACATGTTGTGTCATACCCAAACTTTTTATAACTTTTTTTCTTTCACTTAATTTGGTTAAACGATTTTTTCTTTACTATTATAGTCAAAGAAATGTGTTTTATTTAAATTAAAATTTAAATATATACGATTACCTTGTTCAATATTACGATCCGCTTCTACTCGAGCAGCAAAATCTGTGCCTTCTAAATCAGCATACACCATATATTCTGCCCCCATTAATTCACTCACACGAACGACTGTTTCTATTTGTGTTGATGACTTAGATGCGTCCACACGAGTTTGGATTTTTATATCTTCAGGACGTATGCCAAAGTATAGGAGTTGATCTTTATAGTTTCTCGCATTTAATAATTCAACTTGTTCATCTTGTAAATGAAGTATAGTGTTATCTCCTATATGCACAGCTTTCCCATCAAATGTACATTTAAATATATTCATCGGTGGTGATCCGATAAACTGCGCGACAAACAAGTTGTTTGGATAATTATACACTTCTTTTGGTGTACCGACTTGCATTATTTCACCGTTATTTAAAATAACAATGCGGTCAGCCATCGTTAATGCCTCAGTTTGGTCATGCGTTACATAAATTGTTGTTGTTTTTAAGCGGTTATGCAATTTAATAATTTCTGCACGCATTTGCACGCGTAATTTCGCATCTAAGTTAGATAATGGTTCATCCATTAGAAATATACTCGCATCACGTACAATCGCACGCCCTAAAGCGACACGTTGACGCTGTCCGCCAGATAACGCTTTTGGTTTACGCTTTAAAAACTGTTCAAGTCCTAAAATATTTGCAGCCTCTTCTACTTTTGAACGAATTTCTTTACGTGGTAACCTTTTAATCTTTAAACCAAAAGCAATATTATCAAATACACTCATGTGTGGATACAATGCATAGTTTTGGAATACCATTGCAATGTCCCTATTTTTCGGTAGCACATTATTCATTTCTTGGCCATTAATCAATAATTTTCCAGAAGTAATATCTTCTAGGCCCGCAATCATACGTAATGTTGTTGATTTTCCACATCCAGATGGACCAACAAACACGATAAATTCCCCATTTTTTATATCGAGGTTGAAGTCTTTTACGACTTCAAGGCCTTTGTTATCGTATTGCTTATGAATGTGTTGTAACGATAAATCTGCCATTTTGTCACTTCCTAGTTATGATTATTTCAAATCTTTATCGCCAAGTATGTTGGCACCTTGGATAAAGTACTTTTGTAAAAAGAAGAACAACAATATAACGGGTAAAAGTACAATAATTGCACCGACCATTAAATAGTTCCACTGTGTCGTCGACTGCCCTTGGAATACTTGGAGACCGAGTTGTAACGTATATAGTCTTTCATCGTTTAAATATAATAATGGGCCTAAAAAATCGTTCCATACCGCATTAAATGAAAAAATCGCAACGGTAAGCAATGCAGGACGTACCATTGGTAAACCTATTTTATAAAAAATCTGAAAATGATTGGCGCCCTCTAATTTTGCAGCTTCTATGTAATTATCAGGAATCCCTTTAAAAAATTGTCTTAATAAAAAAATGTTAAACGCACTACCTAGTAACGCCGGTATAATGAGCGGATAGTAAGTATTGACTAATCCGAGTTTAGCAAAAATAACGTACTGTGGGATTAATGTTACAAATCCAGGCAACATCATCGTTGACAATACAATAAAAAACCAAATATTGCGCCCTTTAAAATGTATTTTAGAAAACGCATATGCAATCATGGCGTTTACAAATACATTCGCAAGTACAACAATAATTGCAATGACTGTCGTATTTAAGAAATAAGTACCAAACGGTACAATATCGAAAATATTACTATAATTAGAAAATTGAATATTTCTCGGGATAAACGTAAATTCTCCGTTATATATTTCTTCTAAAGATTTTAAAGAAGTCGACACCATCCAAAACAATGGTGCTACCATAAACACACTTCCAACTAACAGCAGTATAAAGTTAAACGATTTCCAAAAGTTATTCGTTTTATTATCGAACATGATTAATCATCCTCATAATGGACCCAAAATTTTGCTAAAGTAAAATTTACTAATGTTAATACAAGTACGATGACAAACAATACCCAAGACATTGCCATTGCATAGCCCATATCAAATACAGTAAATGCTTTAATCCACATATATAAATTATAAAATAGTAAAGAGTTTTCAGGAGACCCGGAGTTATCTGAACTCATAATATATGCTTCTTGGAAAATTTGAAATGAACCGATTGTACTCGTAATCACATCAAAAAATATAATCGGACTGATTAAAGGTAATGTAATTTTAAAAAATTTTTGAAAGTTCGTTGCACCTTCAATAGATGCGGCTTCATACAAGGATTTTGAAATCCCTTGCATTGCGGATAAGTATAATAACATCGCACCACCCGCACTCCATAACTTCATTAAGATTAATGATGGTTTCGACCAATTCGCATCGAATAACCAGTTTGGGCCATTAATGCCAAACAATCCTAAAAACTGATTAATTAAACCTGCTGATGGATCGAGTAATTGCATCCACAACAAATACACACCAACGCCAGATAGCACGGCGGGCAAATAATAAATTGTACGGAAAAATCGCATACCTGGAACATCTTGGTTTAGCATAACGGAAATAAGAATTGCGGCGATAGTCGTTAGAGGGACGGTAAACACGACGAAAAATAACGTGTTTGCCATTGATGTCCAAAACAAATTGTCATGGAATAGCATTTCTTTATAATTACTGAGTCCAATATAATCCATCCTAGAAGTAACGTTATAATTCGTAAAACTCCCATATAAAGAAAAGGCCATGGGGCCAAATGTTAGCCCCAAAAACCCAATAATCCATGGCAATATAAATAAGTAGCCATATATATTTTCTTGTCGTTTCATAAAATCACCACTTACTCATTATTAAACATGCGTTCCATTTCTGATTGTGCACGTGGTATACCATCTTCAACAGTTTCTGAACCGTTAATAATTTCATCAAATATAGAATGTAAAGTACTACCGTAATCCGGTGCGCCTAGGGGAATTAAAGTCAACACAGTGTTTTCCATGTTGTCAACCATTGTATTGTAAACTTTTTGATCTGTATTATTAAATTCTGTACTTTCAGCTGCGTCAATACTTGCTTGTTCGTTAGCCATCAAGTCAAAGTTATTTTCAGCCCAGTATAACTGTGAGTCGTAATTCGTTATATATTCGATAAATTGATATGATGCTTCTGGATTACTTGCACCCTTCGGTATTTCGGCAACGAATCCACCACCGATTGATGCCGGTTTTGCACCAAGTTCTCTTTGTGGGAGTGGACTAGTAACAAACTCTAAATCACTTGCATGATTACGTAATTGAACATTATAGTTTGCGTTACGTACTAAAATTGATACTTCTCCTGACATGAAAGGATCTTGCTGTGCGTTATCAAATCGGGCATTCACTGAATCTAAATAATTCTTTCCATATTTTTCTTGAGACTGAAGTACCCATTCATATGCTGAATGTACTTCAGGGTTATTAATATTAATCTCTCCTTCAGGAGAAATATAATTTTCACCTAAAGCATTGACCATCCATAATGAAATAGATCCACGTATTAATGGATAAAATCCAATACGTTCATATCCTTCGTCATTTTGAATATCTAATGCTTGTGCATATGCATCTACTTCTTCCCATGTTTCAGGTAAATCTTCTGTAGATAATCCTGCTTCTTCTAAATGTGCAACATTATAAAACATTACTGAGTTATCTGTATTAAATGGTAACGCATAAATCTCATCATCAACGACTGCCGCATCGAACAATTGGTCATAAAAACGTGATTGAACTTCATCATCTACATATTCTGTAATGGGTTCTACTTGTCCTTCAGATGCGCGTACTCTAAGTGAATTAATATCATTAATAATGACATCTGGTGGATCGCCTGCAGCAATAGCGGATAAGTTTTTAGTAAAAATATCGCTCCAAGGAACGTATGTATGTTTTACAATAATTTCATCTTGGGATTCGTTAAAATCTTTAATGATTTTCTCAATAACTGTACGGCGCTCTTCACTACCCCAGAATGTCCAAAAGTTAAGTTCGATAGGTTCAGAAGATGCATTATCACCATTACTTTCGCTAGAATTACTTGAATTGCTGTCTACTGAAAATCCGTTACATGCAGTTAGTAACAGTACGAGAATCAATACAAAAAAATAACTGAAATGTTTCATCATACCCACCTTTATAAAATTTTAAAAACATAGTAGAAAATATATGAAAATTACAACTAAATTTACATATTTAGAGTACTCTTTGGACACACTATTGTCAATTAATTTAAAATGAAAAACACACCAACTCTATTGAATTGGTGTGTGAAATATTATTGGTTTATTTTAGTTGCGATCTCTAATGTACGTTTTACTTGGTGTTCAACTGCAGGTCGAACTTCTTCTTTAATGCTTCCATCTTCATTTAAAGTTGCGCTCGTTCCGTATGGATTACCGCCAGCAGGTGCAATTTTATCACTTGTATATCCTGGTGGTACGATAACTGCACCCCAGTGCATCATTGTTGTGTAGAAGCTGAGTAATGTCGCTTCTTGACCACCGTTTGCATTGTTTGCTGAAGTCATTGCACTTACGGCTTTATTAATTGTTTTACCTTGCGCCCATAATCCACCCAACGTATCAATGAATTGTTTCATTTGAGAAGAGATCATACCAAAACGTGTTGGCGTGCTAAATTTGTATTTAATAGTTAAATCCAGTCTTTAGCTGCCTCTACAACACTCTGATCTAAATTGTGCCCTTCTACCCAATGTGTAGAAACTGATGCACCGCGATCTTTTAACATTTCAATGAGACGTTCATTTTCTTGAACGGGTGCCATCGGATCATTTTTACCCATGGATAAAAGGACATTTAAATGTCCTAAATCAAAAGTATCTTTTAAGTTAGCGGGATATAATGGTGCACCAAGTATCGCATGGTGAAATGCTTCTGGGTGACGGAAAATCATTTCCAATGCAATGTTTGAACCATTAGAGAATCCGAGTAAATAAACATCACTTAAATCAAAGTCATACTCGATGGATTTTTCTTTAATAAATTCAAATAGTTGATCGGCACGATTTCGTAAATCATCCCAGTTATACTGTCCCATACCGACGCGTTCAAAGAAGCGGTTCATTCCATTTTCTTTTACTTCTCCACGCACGCCTAAATAATTGAAATTTGAATTAATTGCTTGAGCGAGAGGAATTAAATCCGTCTCATCACCGCCAGTTCCATGTAATAAAACAAAAACTGGTGCACCTTTTTTATTTTCTTGATATACGTGTTTCATGAGAAACCTCCTATATTTAAGAATTTATTTTGAACGTGTCGTATCGAAATGACGAATTTGACTTTCAATTTCTTCACGTTTATCTTCTAAAAATGGCGGGAGTGCGAGTTTTTCACCTAATGTTTCGTATGGCTCATCTTCCATAAATCAATGAGAGAATCTAAGGTCGTAATTTTCGGGACATGTAAAATAATCTTCAATTTCATTATATGGCCAATTAAATGTATTAAAAATATTTGTTCTGTTTTTCTTTGATTGCTCCGAATAGTATGTATTAAAAGGAATTAAAGGTGTAACTTCAAAATCATCAATCAAATTCTCATAATTTTCTTCACTTCCATATCCAACATCGGCAACAATATATTTAGGAAGTTTCTTATGCAAATCTATGAAATGATTCAAGAACGGCGTGAGTGTTCTTGAATTCGCCGGATTTGGAAAGATGTCATAAGCCAGGGTGAATTGATTGTTTGTCGCAATCTGTAAATTATATCCTGCCTTCAATTGACCGTTCTTCATATGGTCTTCCTTCATTCTCATGAATGTGGCATCACAATCTGTCTTAGAATAGCTTTTTCGATCGCCAAGGATTTTCAATTGCTCATTATATCTTATATTTCTTTCGTAGATATTTTTGAGTACCTTAATGACTGTTTTGAAGGGAATTCGGTTTACTCCTCCTTGCAACGATGGTTCTAAGCGAACTCAACTGTTTTTTATAACCTTGTCTAAACTAAGGCGTCTCTTATAAGTATTGTCAAAATCAAGGGCGCTCTTAATTAATAATGCAAATACACCTTAATGTATATTTTCGTTAAAATGCAGGGTACAATCTTAACCGGAAATAAAAGAAGTGGTATGTCCAGAATAAGTTCCGACATACCACTTCTTTCTAAGTGTTGTGCTTAGGCGATTTCTTTACAAGCCTCTGCACATTTGAAGCACGCATCTGCACATTTCTGGCAGTGATCGTGGTCATGTTTTTGACACTCGTTGCCGCATGCTTCGCAGACCTTGGCACATGCTGCCGCCAAATCAGAAGAAAATGGTGAATTTCTTGTCAGAGCCTGTTCTAAAAATGCACAGATATCTGCACATTCACGATCCAATCGGATACACTCCGCCATCATTTTTACGTCTTCTTCCCTCAGACAGGCATCGTAACAGTGGTTACAGGCTTCCATACATTCATGTAACGTCTGAATCAGTTGTTGATGTTGTTCATGAGCCATTATAAATCCCTCCTATAGAATTGAATGTACTTACATTAATTAAATACCCATCCATTTCGCATATAAACCGATATGGTAAAACTCCATAGAAACTGCACATAATTTTAATGATGATTGTCCTTCTCCAACTTACTCAATATTGTAATTCGTCTAGAAAAAATCAAGAAATAGTTCCTTTTTTGTTATTAGATTGAAGCTTTGGAGCTTACTCTACTTTAACCTGTCCCATCATCCCATTGTCCTCATGTTCAAGTATGTGACAGTGGAACATATATATGCCTTTATTTTTAAACTGAATGGCAATTTTTACAGTCTCATCCGGGGCAACGGAAAAACTATCTTTCCAGCCTCTTTCGTTCTCAGCTGGTGCTTCTCCATTCCTGGAAAGGATCTTAAACTGAGCACCATGGATGTGGAACGGATGAATCATGCCGCCCATCATGTCAGGTTTATTATAGATTTCCCATACTTCTGTAACACCTTGTTCCTGCGTAAAATCAATTCTTTCAGGATCAAATTTTTTTCCGTTTATCGTTACATGATCCATCATGCCGAAAAGTTCAATTTCTTTTGTCACTGGCAGGTTCTTTTCTTCTTCCGTAACTGAAAAGTCATTCATTTCATCAGGTATATCCATGTTTTTACCTGTTTGATCTGTGATTTCAAAAGGTAAGAGCGTGGCACCATCTTCATTCATTAACGCTATATTTTCATTACCATCGACTTTAGAAAAATCAATGATTATTTCGGCCCGCTCCGAAGGCGTGAGTGTGATTTCTTCCATTGAGACCGGTTCATTTAAAAACCCGCCGTCTGTTGCGACTTGTACAAAAGAATCCCCTGTATTTAGTTTAAAGGTGTAATTTCTTGCATTTGATCCATTTAAAAGTCGAAGCCTTACTTTTTCTTTATCTACAGTTAATTTTGGATTCAATGTGCCGTTAATTAATGATGTATCCCCGACTGTGCCATCTTCATTTGCTATGGCTTTGTAATTCAGTTGTTTTTCATCATTAAATACTTTGTCTTGGAAAACGAGAGGGATGTCATTTTCTCCATATTCACTTGGTAATTCGAGATTTTTTGAATTTTGGTCCTCGATATAAATTAACCCAGCAAGTCCGTTGTACACTTGTTCAGAGGTTTTTCCTTCCGGGTGGGGATGGAACCACAATGTGGCAGCTTCCTGTGTCACTTCAAATTCAATAGTACTCTCTTCGCCTGGCTCCAATACATTGTGTGGACCACCATCGTCATTCCCTGGCACTTCCAATCCATGCCAGTGAAAAGTGGTATTTTCATTGAGCTCATTGATTAAGTTTATTTTCACAGTATCTCCTTTTTCAAATTGAAGCATGGGACCTAGAAACGAGGCATTATATCCATATGTTTTTGTTTGAACGCCATCAAATATTTCTGTTTCTCCTTTTTGCGCGCGTATTGTATACTCAGTTCCTTTGTTGCTGTCGCTTTTGAGTATAGGGGGGATATTCAGTTCATTCTCTCCTGTCGAATCAATTAGACTTACCACATCATCATGATCCATATGACCATTACCCATGGAACCATTATTCATTTCTCCTTCACTGGAGGAGTTATTCATATTTTCTTCCATAGAATTTTCATTGTCCTCATTCATATTCATCTCTTCATTTGAATCCTTTCCATTGTTAGTATCTTCTACAGATGCTTCTTCGTCATTGTTTGTACAAGCTGATAAAACAATGACCATCATTAGAGAAAACAAGCTTATCAATAGGTTCTTTTTTCTCATACTTTACAATCCCTTCTTTCTACTTTTAATAAAGAACTTGTCATTCCTTTATGTATTAGACTAGATTATAATTTTCGAGAATCCGTGCATAAAATGAGTATTTAATATGACAAAAAATACATGCAAGATTAAGTTCAAAAAACGACCGTTTTACACACAAAATAGTGCATACGGTAAAAGGATGTCACTTAAGACGCTATTTTACGCCTGTTTTTAAGTGCTATTTTGTACTATAACACATTTGAAAAAAGGTAGAACACAGCCTTTTATGTTCCAACTGTCACTTTCGATGTTATCTTGCACTTTCAAATACTAAACTGTCTCGGGCAGCTTCCACAAATTCTAAAGTAATGGTATGAAGATTATTGATTTCAAGTATTCTCTCTATTTGAGTGAAAATCTTTGAATGAGTCTAAAGTTCCCGCCAGTAATTTTAATAATACTAGTCAGAGCTTCGTAATCAGAAAAATCTTCAATTTTTATAGAAAGGCGCAACTCTTCCCATTTGTATTCCAAGATATGATGCGTTTCATCTTTACTGAGTTTATCAAATTCATGAGCAAATCCAATTCTCGAATAGAGCTGGGGGTATCGTGCCAATCGTTTCTCGATTCCAGGCATTCCAATAAATATCATTGCGATATTATTTCTATCATATATATCCCTCAGTTGCTATAAACTCTGTATTTTTAATCGATTGATTTCATCTACAATAACAAGATCAATATCTTCAAATGAATCTGTCGTATATTTTTCTTCTTCACTGTTCTTTGCTCTGTATATACTTTTTACCATATTTATTCTGAATCCAATGGAATGAATTTCTGCAGTCATTTTTGTCGCTCTTATAGGAGGCGCGGTATAAAAAATGGTTCTAGCTTCAAGTATACTTTCATCGAGATTTTCTGATTGTAATTCCTTGATATACGTGTAATCTATTTCTTTTTCGATAGTGTTCCAATTAGCATAATATTTGGAAGACAATGTTTTTCCGACACCGGGTAATCCATAGCATATTCCAATATATTCGTTTTTGAGAAGAAAATTTTCTTATTCTAAAAATTACTTTTATGTAGAGATGTCTCTGAATGAATTTATTAAATAAGGTGGTTTAGCGTAGGCTAAATTTACAAAATAATTATAAATAACTATTCTGCGAGTAAGTTCACTTAAACTAACGAGGTATATTTGTGGAACAAGATAAACATTACATTAGAGATAAGGTAGCATAGTAGTTACGCTTGTCGCATTATCTAAACTGATATTTATATTTTAACTTTTAGAAACCTTGACGACTCGTTCGAATGTTATAGTTTCTAATTGACATATAATTTAGCGTCATGTAAGTTATATATATGAAAACATGAATATATGTTCATATACATAGGTATATTATAGAGGAGCGAAATAAATGAATGAAGAACAGAAACCCGAAGAGTTGTTGAATGAAGGAAAACAAGACTTAGATGAAGAAACGTTGTTTATTGTTTCGCAAACGTTCAAAGCATTGAGTGACCCAACCAGAATTCGTATTTTGAACTTTTTAT
>NZ_RKRK01000007.1 GCF_003815035.1 Abyssicoccus albus | reverse complement strand
TCCCATGCCGAACACAGAAGTTAAGCTCTTTAGCGCCGATGGTAGTTGGACTGACGTCCTGTGAGAGTAGGACGTTGCCGGGCAATACATATCAAACCCCTCTCCTTCTTTTGAAGGTGAGGGGTTTTGTTATATAATTATGTTATTAATTGAATTGATTAAGGATTGTTACCTATGAATTATATACATCAATATTTAAATAATAGAAATAAAGATAATAGAATATCATTTCATGTACCCGGACATCATAATGGTACAATTGGTAATCTAACGTTGAATTCTAGAAGCGATATCACAGAACTTTCTGATTCTGATGATTTACACGATGCTAATGGCATTATAAAACAATCTATGATGCAGTATAAGTATTTTTTCCCATCTTATACCTCACACTATCTCGTGAATGGTACAACTTCTGGGATTATGTCAGCGATATATGGGACTTTACATCATGTTGAGAAGCCTTCAGTATTAATCATTGGAGCAAAGCATAAGTCTATTGATCATGGTTTAAAGTTGGTTAAAGCATCAGGTGACTATATTAAGACTTCGAGCAGTGATGACGAACTGTTATCATCTATTTCTAATTCTCTAGAACAAAATGAATATCAATTGGTGATTGTAACGAATCCAACTTATGAAGGTTATAGCATGTCGATTGAAAAGGTTATTAAATTAGTTCAATCGAAAAATATTCCAACCATGGTTGATGAAGCACATGGTGCACACATGATATTAGATTCTGATTATTTTGGAAGAAGTGCGACTGAATTTAATGCCGATATCGTTGTTCAATCATTCCATAAAACGTTACCTACTCTTACAGGTTCATCTATGATACATATTCATGATGTCTTTAATGACAAGTTTCCTATTGAGTATTTTTTGTCTGTATTTCAAACGTCTAGTCCTTCATATCTTATGATGGAGTCACTCGATCAATGTTTTAGTTTTATGAAAGAATTTGATATACATTATTTTAAGGAACAGTTTGAAAAACTATTAAATATGTTTCATTCATATGGTTTCAAGACATTTTATGAAGATCCTGTTAAAGTTAGAGTTGAATATAAATCGTATTTAGGAAAACAGATTGAAAAAGCCTTTTATAACAGAGGGATAGATATTGAATATAGTAAAGATCAATATGTGCTATTAATTATTCCTTTATTTCAGCGAGGACACCATTTTCCAATTGATCGATTGAGTGATATCCTTAAGAAAGTTGTCAATGATATAGAATCTTATCAATCGAAATTAAATAGGTCTAGTAATGTTGACGTAGAAAAAAATCAATCATTTGATTTTTCACTGGGTTTTCAACTCACTTCTTTGCGAGAATTGGTGACAATAGATGATTCATTAGGTAGAATAAATTTATTACCAATTATTCCATATCCGCCAGGTCAAATTTTTTTGCAGTCAGGTGATGAAATAACTAATCATGATATAATTGAAATAAAGAGAATGATTCATGATAATAAGCATGTTCAAAACATTATTGATGGAGGATATATATATGTCCGTAAATAATTTCATAACATTTGAAGGTGGAGAAGGTGCTGGTAAGACGACAGTGATTCATCATATTAAACAACGGTTAGAGGAACTAGGATACAACGTAATTACAACTAGAGAGCCTGGTGGTGTAGAATTAGCTGAGAAAATACGTGATGTCATATTAGGTCATAACATTGATATGGATGATCGGACAGAAGCGATATTGTTTGCCGCGAGTCGAAGAGAACATCTAGTAAAGAAAGTAAAACCATTTTTAGATGAAGGGTATATTGTATTATGTGATCGATTTATTGATAGTTCATTAGCGTACCAAGGTTATGCGCGAGGAATTGGAATCGATGAAGTATTAACGCTTAATTCATTTAGTATTGAAGATTGTATGCCACAACTCACTTTATGGTTAGATATAGATTCTCAAATTGGATTAAATCGTATTAAATCGAATGAAAGAGAAATGAATCGTCTTGACCATGAAGCAATTCATTTTCATGAAATGGTGAGAAAAGGGTATGATATAATATATCAACAATTTCCTGAGCGTATTAAAAAAATTGATGCAGCTCAGACTGTCGAAGCAGTTGTAACAGATTGTATGTCTAATATAATTAAAGTGATTAATAAATAATATAATAAAAAGGTGTGTATAGTATGAAGATGGTTATCGCAATTGTTCAAGACCAAGATAGCGGTATTTTATCAGATAAATTAATGGAGCATAATTTTAGAGCGACGAAATTATCTACAACCGGTGGATTTTTACGTGCAGGAAATACTACATTTATGTGTGGTGTTAATGATGATCGTGTTGATTTCTTATTGAACTTAATTAAAGATACATGTGGAAATCGTGAGCAAATGGTCGCTCCTGTTACGCCGATGGGTGGCAATGCTGACAGTTATGTACCATTCCCAGTAGAAGTAGAAGTTGGTGGTGCAACAGTATTTGTTTTACCTGTTGAACACTATAATCAATATTAGGTGACTTTATGAGTTTGCGTACAGATTCATTTCGGTTAGCCAAAAGAAATAATAAACTAAGTCATGCGTTTATTTTTCATGGAACAAGCTATGATGTGATGATGGAAGAGGCAATGGCGGTCTCAAAAGTGATACTTGGTGAAGATCAATTAACTGAGAGCAAAGTTTCCTCTTTGAATCATCCGGACTTATACCGTTTAGTTCCTACTGAAGACAAAATCAATAAAGAAGATATAGATGATTTATTGCATCAAATGAACCGAAAGCCAACTGAAAGTGAAAATAAAGTATATATCATTGGCGCATTCGATAAACTTTCTGTATATAATCAAAATAGGTTATTAAAATTTATTGAAGAACCGCCAAACAACACATATGCAATTCTTGTGACAACAAATTTGACCAATCTTCTACCTACGATACAATCGAGATGTCAACTCATTTATTTTTCAGAAATAGACTATACGTCTATTTCTGATCAGCTAAAAAGAGAAGATGTACCGGATAAAGATATTCAAATTTTATCACGCTCAATTAAAACAGTGCATGAAGGAGAATCTGTTCTGGCTGAAGGTATAGACTTAAAAAGTTTGCATCAAGTTGTCCAGAAAATGACAACTCAATTATTTAACCGAGATTTAGATGTACTATTAACACTAAATGAGATGTATAAGATTTCTACTAAAGGACTCATTGTACATTATACATTAAATGTCATGCATTTGATTGTTTCAGAACAATTAAAATCTGAAATCTCAGTATCTGGAGATGAGATATTCTCGACTTCGTATTTGCAATCACTTCATCATGAGAAATCAACAGAGATTGCGCTATTGATTTCAGATCATATTGATGAAGGACGAAAAAAGCTCGCTTCTAATGTAAGCGGAAAACTAGTGTTAGAACAGATTATATACCAAGTTGTAAAAGGGAGATAAAAATGTCTAATCGTGAGACCGTTGAGATTATTGCTGTCAAAGTAAATAATCGAGGTAAAAGAATTTATTTACAACCGAATAAACAATATCAATTGCAAGATGAGGTCGTATTTAAGAGTCAACGTGGTCTCGAAATCGGTACTGTTGTACAGGTCAACAGAATCGTAAATGTTGAAGATATTACATTACCTATTCCAACTGTAGAGCGTGATGTGACGGAGGAAGATCAAAAAACACGAGATGAAAATTACGAAAAAGAGCATCAAGCATATGAAATATGTAAAGCACTGATTAAAACTCATCAATTACAGATGAAACTTGTGTCATGCGAATATACATTGGATTGCAATAAGGTGATCTTTAACTTCACAGCTGAAGAACGTATAGATTTCAGAGCGTTAGTGAGAGATTTAGCACGTGCATTGAAAATTCGAATTGAATTAAGACAAATTGGTTTACGTGACAAAGCAAGAATGCTTGGTGGTGTTGGCCCATGTGGTAGAACTTTATGCTGTTCAACATTTTTAAGCGATTTTGAACCAGTATCCATTAAAATGGCAAAAGATCAAGACTTATCATTAAATCCTTCTAAGATTTCAGGTGCATGTGGAAGGCTAATGTGCTGCTTGAAATATGAAAATGATTACTATGAAGCTGTTAAAATGAAGATGCCAGATATCGGTGAGCGTGTCGAAACAATTCATGGCGCGGGTAAGGTGATTAATATAGATATTTTGAAGATGAAGTACATGATTAAAGATGATAATGACATGACATATATCATCTCTATAGAAGAAGAGGTTACAGTTTAGAGTGCTATATCTAAAGGAAGTGAGTCGATGAATAAAAATGAGTTATATGAAAAGTTAAATCAACTAGAATCAGCAAAAGATGTGATAACTAGTGAGTTTGGCAATGTCCAAAAATTAATCGATGAACTGATTGAAGAAAATATTATTTTAAAAGCGCAAGTGAAACACTATGAAGAGTTGTTAAGTCAGAATGATGATAGTATAACTGAACCAAAAGAATCAGGACAGACATCGGTTGAGTTATTACAGTCACTGTATGAACAAGGTTTCCATATATGTAATGTATCATTCGGTGAACATCGTCGTGGTGGTGATTGCTTATTTTGTGAGAAGTTTTTTGAACAACTAAGTGGGGATGACTTAAATGGTTAATATCCACGAAAGAATAGATTATTTACAACGTGAGCAATTAAAAATCATTCAAGATGATCGATATTTCAATTACGGTGTGGATGCACTTATTTTGTCTTATTTTGTACAGTTTACAAAGCGTGACAAAGTCATATATGATTTGTGCACTGGTCAGGGAATTGTGCCATTGCTATTGACTACAAAAATAAAGCAACAGCAATTGGATACACATATCACTGGCATTGAAATTCAACAGGAACTTGCTGACCTTGCAACGAGATCAGTGCAATTAAATGAATTAGAACGATGCATTACGATTAAACAACAAGACGTGTTAGACCTTCCAAAACAACTAGAACATTCCTCAGTCGATATGATTACAGTGAATCCTCCTTATTTTACAGCGAATCAATCCTTTCAACACCATAATAAACATCACCGTATAGCACGGCATGAAATTGCAATACGATTAGAGGAATTGTTTAAGGTGATGAAATATATACTGAAAAATAAAGGTGTTGTGTATATGATTCACAGAACTGAACGTTTGGATGATATTATATCAACAGGTAGGCAATACAATATAAATATAAAAGAAATACACCCAATTTATTCATCACGAGCAAGTGATGAAAGTTTATTAAGTGTGATAAAGTTTGTTATGAATGGTAAATCAAATATTAAGATGAGCAAACCATTCTATATATATGATGAATCTGGTGAATATTCGAAAGAAATGATGGATATTTATTATGGCTAACCATTACGTATATATTGTAAGATGTAATGATTCGTCATTGTATACCGGGTATACGACAGATGTGACAGAACGTGTTAAAAAACATAATGTAGGACTTGGTGCAAAATATACACGTAATCGGCGACCAGTAACGATTGTTTATCAAGAGGTATTTGATGATAAGCGACAAGCAATGAGTAGAGAATATGCCATAAAACAATTGACAAGAAAGCAAAAATTAAACCTCATAAGGAGTATCGAATGACTTTATTTTTAGTACCGACACCGATCGGAAACCTACAAGATATGACGTATCGAGCCGTTCAAGTTTTAACTGAGGTAGACTACATACTCGCAGAGGATACTAGAAACTCAATTCACCTTTTGAAGCATTATAATATTAATACACCACTTAAAAGTTATCATGATTTTAACAAAGAAAAGATTGAAGACTCAATTATCTCAGATTTAACAGCAGGATTAAATGTTGGATTAATCAGTGATGCTGGAATGCCATTAATCTCTGATCCTGGTTACGAACTTGTCAGAAGATGTCGAATGGAGAGTATTTCAGTGACGCCATTACCAGGTGCAAATGCTGCACTGACTGCATTGATTGGATCCGGCCTTCCAAGTTTTCAGTTTATGTTTTTAGGATTCATACCAAAGAAAAAGAATGAGAAATTTGAAGTGATAAAATCTGCACTTGAGAGTGATAAAACTTCGATTTTTTATGAATCTCCATATCGAATAAAATCAACAATAGAATTAATTGCCGAACTAGAGGAAGATAGAGATATTTCGATCGGCAGAGAGTTAACTAAAAAATTCGAACAAATAGAACATGGATTAAGTAGTGACCTATTAAAGAAAATGAATGATGGTGAGATTAAAGAAAAAGGGGAATTTGTATTGATCATATCACCCGGGGATACGAATGCATCGACAGAATATGACATGTCAATTGAAGATCATGTTAATCTAATTATAGATCAAGAGGGTATCAAACCGAAAAAAGCAATTAAAGAAGTTGCCAGATTGCGAGATATGAAAGCAAGTGAAGTGTATGATATATATCATCAAGTATAAAAATAGAGGCTATCATTATTATAATAGTAGCCTCTATTTTTATAGGAAAGTGTATTATTTATTTGTAAAAGCATTTTGTAGCTCTTCAATTAATTTATCTGCGCCTTCTTTTGAAAGTGTCAGTTTACCGTCAGCAACTGTAACGTTGTCTGAAGATACTTCACCTGTGATTGCACAAGAGTTCACGGGTGCATATTTTTTAAAGATGATTGTATCTTTATCGGTATAAATTTCTAAAGGATCTTTTACTTCTATATCTAATATGCGACGTAATTCAATCGGAATAACAACTCTTCCTAATTCGTCTACTTTTCTTACAATACCTGTTGACTTCATATATATACCCCCGAAGTTAATATAATAAATATATTAAATAAAAATCCAATCTTTATAATATATCAAAATAATATGACTTTTGCAATTTAAAATATCATGATAATTGCAAATTGGACATATATTGTCTTTTTGTGATAAAAATAGAGAATGTATCTAATATATTATTGACATTTATACATAAAGTCAATTACTTTTATACATTGTAACAAAATTGTAAATCTTGTGAGATATTTTTAAACTAATCAATTTATACTAATTTTCTTAAGAATTTCATAGATAGGAACCGTCTTATCGTGTATATTTAGAGTATTAGAGAGGAGTAGATATTGTGACTAAAAACAACTTTTATATTACAACGCCAATATATTATCCAAGTGGTAAGTTACATATTGGAAACGCATATACGACTGTTGCGTGTGACGCAATTGCGAGATATAAGCGTTTATTAGGTTACGATGTACATTATTTAACAGGTATGGATGAACACGGTCAAAAAATCCAACAAAAAGCTGAAGATCTTAATACTACCCCGAAAGCTTATGTGGATGAAATGGCTAAAGGAATTAAAGCGTTATGGGAAACGCTAGATATTTCATACGATCAATTTATTCGAACGACAGATGAAACACATAAAGAAACCGTACAATATATATTCGAGAAATTATTAGATCAAGGGGATATATATTTAGGTCATTACGAAGGTTGGTATTCAGTATCAGATGAAGAGTTTTTTACAGAAAGTCAATTAGCGGAAGTGTTTTATAATGACGAAGGCGAAATGGTTGGTGGTATTGCTCCAAGTGGTCATGAAGTTGAACTTGTGAAAGAAGAAAGCTATTTCTTAAAGACGAGTAAATATGCTGATCGATTGCTTCAATATTATGAAGATAATCCACACTTCATACAACCAGAATCAAGAAAAAATGAAATGATTAATAATTTTATTAAACCTGGCTTAGAAGATTTAGCGGTATCTAGAACAAGTTTTAAATGGGGTATTCCAGTTAAATCGAATGAGAAACATGTGACATATGTATGGGTTGATGCATTGAGTAACTATATATCAGCACTTGGATATCATAACGGTTTGGAACAACGAATGGATGAATTTTGGCCAGCAGATGTTCATATGGTCGGAAAAGAAATTGTTAGATTCCATGCGATTTATTGGCCAATCATTCTAATGGCATTGGATCTTCCATTACCGAAGCAAATCTATGGTCACGGATGGTTATTAATGAAAGATGGTAAGATGAGTAAGTCTAAAGGAAATGTCGTATATCCGGAAGTGCTTGCGGAGCGTTATGGTGTCGATGCTGTTCGATATTATTTATTACGTGAAGTATCATTCGGTTCTGATGGTGTATTTACTCCAGAATCTTTCGTTGAACGTACGAATTTTGATTTAGCGAATGATCTAGGAAACCTTCTTAATAGAACAATTGCAATGGTTAATAAATATAATGATGGTATTATATACAAAAATGATATCTCAACTGACTATGATGAATCGTTAGAACAAGTTGTTCAACAATCCATTGTCGAATATAAAGAGCATATGGAACAGATGAAGTTCTCTGTTGCATTACAACACGTATGGAAATTAATCTCCAGATCCAATAAGTATATTGATGAGACGATGCCTTGGCAACTTGCAAAAGATGAATCGAAAAAAGATGAACTGAATACAGTTCTTTATCATCTCGCTGAAAACTTAAGAATCGCTGCGGTATTAATTCAACCATTTATGACAGAGGCACCAAAGAAAATATTTGAACAACTTAAAATTGAAGAAGTTCAGTTACAGTCATTAGAACATATTGAACAATATGGATTAATACAAAATAAACATCACGTCATTGATAAAGGAGAACCAATTTTTCCTCGTTTAGATGTAGAGGCTGAAGTGCAATTCATTAAAGACAGTATGGGGCAGACGACTGCACAAGATGAAGAGTCTAAAGAAGATAATCATTCTAAACAAGAGAATGACGAAGCGTTAAATGTGATTACGATCGATGATTTTAATAAGGTAGAACAAAGAGTTGCGACGATTATTCAAGCAGAACCTGTAAAAAAAGCTGATAAATTGCTTAAATTACAAGTTGATCTTGGAACTGAACAAAGACAAGTTGTATCAGGAATCGCACAATATTATACACCAGATGAAATAATAGGGAAAAAGATCATCGTAGTAACAAATTTAAAGCCTGTAAAATTACGTGGTGAAGCATCTAACGGAATGATATTATGTGCGAATGAAGATGGCCGTATTACGATTATTGAAGTTCCACATAATGTTCAAAACGGTGCAGTCATTAGATAGTGGAATGTAAGAAGAAGTTCGTGTTGACGAGCTTCTTTTTTTATTATGATTGACTAGAAGTTTTATGCTAAAGTGCTAACGGTTGTCGAAACGGATAATACACTTCATAATGTAGATAATAGAAGATAGAAATAAAGGAGAGTTATAATATGATCATTGATACACATGTTCATTTGAATGCAGACCAATATAATGAAGACTTACAACAAGTGATTGAACGAGCGCGAAATCATGGTGTAGAAAAAATGATGGTTGTTGGATTTGATGAAAAAACGATTAATAGATGTTTAGAGATTATTGATGAATATGACGATGTATATGGCATTATAGGATGGCACCCAGTCGATGCAATCGATTGTACTGATGACGATTTAAATTGGATTGAGGAACTGATTAAAGATAATGAAAAAATTGTTGCCGTGGGTGAAATGGGGTTAGACTATCATTGGGATAAATCGCCTAAAGATATACAAAAAGAAGTGTTTAGAAAACAAATTGCGTTAGCTAAACGAGTGAATAAGCCAATCGTCATTCATAATCGTGAAGCAACCGAAGATGTAATGACGATTTTAAAGGAAGAAAATGCGCATGAAGTTGGTGGAATTATGCACTCATTTAGTGCATCTCCAGAAATTATGAAAGATGTCATTGAAATGAACTTCTATATTTCACTCGGAGGACCGGTTACATTTAAGAATGCGAAGCAACCGAAAGAGGTCGCAAAAGCTGTTCCTTTAGATCGCCTATTAATAGAAACGGATGCACCTTATTTAACACCACATCCACATCGTGGAAAGCGAAATGAGCCAGCCTATGTAAAGTTAGTAGCAGAGCAAATTGCGGCTTTAAGAGAGATATCTTATGAGGATTTAGCTAAAGCTACAACAGAAAATGCTTTACGATTCTTTAGGTTAAATGAAAATGAATAAAGTCAATATTATTAAGAAAAAGAGTGTTGAAGAAATTATTGTTGTTGAAGGAAAAGATGATACGACTCGAGTACAACAAGTTGTTTCATGTGAAACGATTGAAACAAATGGATCAGCAATCAATGAAGAAACCCTTCAACATATAAAAATGGCTTCAGATACACGAGGCGTCATCGTCTTAACAGATCCGGATGCTCCAGGATTAATGATTCGGAACATCATATCAGATTACGTTCCAGAGGCTAAACATGCTTATATCGATCGTCATGCATCAAAAAGTAAAAAAGGGAAAATTGGTGTAGAACATGCCTCGGCAGAAACGATTATGGAGGCATTACATCATGTGTTTACACCGATGAAGGAAATAAATGATACTTTTACGATGACTGATTTAGTCGCTTTAAATTTAACTGGAAGTGCTTCATCTAAAGCGCGACGTGAACATGTTTGTAAGAAGCTTCATATAGGATATTCTAACAGTAAAAAACTATTAGAGAAGTTAAATCGATATGGATTTACAAAGGATGAAGTGATCGAACAATTAAAAGAAATTGAGGATGAACAGTGATGAGAGATATCGCTACACCAACAAAGACAAAAGAAATATTAATGAAGCATAATCTACAAATGAAGAAAAGTTTAGGTCAGAACTTTTTGGTTGATACAAATATAACAGATAAAATTATCCGTTCAAGTGATATTAATAATAATACTGGTGTTATTGAGATAGGTCCTGGTATTGGAAGTTTAACTCAACAATTAGCAAAATATGCAAAAACAGTGATGGCTTATGAAATTGACCAACGACTGTTACCTGTTTTAGAAGATACGTTACAGGATTATTCAAACGTACACATATTAAATCAAGATATATTGAAAGCAGACGTATCAGCTGATATTAAATTATATTTAAATGATGTTGAAGAAGTGATTGTTGTTGCCAACTTACCGTATTATATTACTACACCCATCATTATGAATTTGTTAGAAGCGGATTTACCGGTTCAACGTTACGTTGTCATGATGCAAAAAGAAGTTGGCGAACGGCTTGTGGCGGACCCTGGTTCAAAAAGCTACGGAAGCTTAAGCATCGCTGTTCAGTATTATACAGATGTATCTCAAGTGATGATTGTTCCTAAAAATGTCTTTATGCCACCACCGAATGTCGATTCAATTGTCGTAAAGTTAGAAAAAAAGTCTGATTTGCCTGATGTAGGACCAATTAAACAATGTTTCAAGCTCGTTCGAGGAGCTTTCAACCAAAGGCGTAAAACAATTTTAAATAATTATCAGTCTGTATTTGTGGATGGTAAATCACATAAAGAGTCAATCAAAGAATGGTTGCTAGAAGCGGATATTGACCCTAAAATTCGCGGCGAAGTTTTAACTTTAGAACAATATTCAAAGTTGAACAAACTGTTAAACAATTATCCTGAATTAGTCATAAAATAGTTATTGACAAACATAATAAAAGGTTGATATGATAATAAATTTATTGACTAAAATTGCTACGTGTAGTATAATAAATACATGTGAGGTGGGGTTAATATGCCAGTATCGTTGAAAGACATCAAAAAAATCATTGATTGTCAAAAAGGTAATCGCATTGTTCTTAGAGCCAATGGAGGTCGTAAGAAATTAATCGAAAGACACGGGGTTTTAAAAGAAACATATCCATCTGTATTTATCGTTGAGCTAGATCAAGATGCTCATAATTTTGAACGTGTATCGTATACATACACTGATATTTTAACATCGAATATAAAAGTTACATTTTTAAATGAACAAGAGGAAGAGTTTGTAGTGTGTTAAACATTTCAATCGAATTAAATCTTAAATCAAAAGAGCTCATTTGAGCTCTTTTTTTATTTGTAAATAATTTTGATATTTCATATAGATTCATATACTATATTATTAGTATGGATTGAGAATGAGGTGGTATCATGATATTTGAAACGGCCAATGCAAAATTAAATTTATCACTGGATACTTTATATAAACGGGATGATGGATTTCATGAAGTTGATATGGTGATGACAACAATAGATTTGTCGGATCATTTAGTATTTCAAAAAACCAATAACCATGGAACGATACATATCGAAGTTGATAATCGTTTTGTTCCAACTGATAAACGTAATTTAGTTTATCAAATTATTGATTATTTTATAAGAGAGTTTAACCTAGATGCAGGTGTCCATGTAGAATTAACTAAGCGAATCCCGATTTCAGCGGGTATGGCTGGTGGGTCGAGTGATGCGGCAGCAACCCTACGAGGAATGAATGTGTTATTTAATTTAGGACTGTCATTAGAAGAACTGGCAAACATTGGCGCGCAGTTTGGTTCGGATATTCCTTTTTGTGTATATAATAGAACAGCGAGATGTACTGGGCGTGGTGAGAAAATACAACACATTGCGAATACACCGAGCTGTTGGGCGGTCATAGCTAAACCGAATGTTGGCGTGTCGACAAAAGAAGTGTATGATCAATTTGACGTAGAGATACACCAAGCGAAGATAAATAATGATAAGCTCGTCCGTGCGTTGGAAAACAAAGATTATCTAGAGATGGTCAAGCATATGGGGAACGATTTAGAACTCGTCACTGAACAATTCGTTAGTGAAGTGAAGCAGTTTAAAGAGACGATGATCAATGCTGGTGTTGATATCGCGATGATGAGTGGATCGGGTCCAACGGTTTTTGGACTTTGTCAAAAGGAACGACAAGCAAATAAAGTATATAATTCAATCAAAGGGTGTTGCACCGATGTATATAAAGTTCGTGTTTTAGGCTAAAACACGAACTTTTATGTTACAATGTTAATGTATTATTCGTATATTGAATTTCGAGGTGTGGCAGATGAAATACAAACGAAGTATGAGAATTATATTAATGACTGAACATTTATTATCTAAGCCTAATGTTAATATTCCACTCACATATTTTGCAGAGCGATTTGGTCAAGCAAAATCTTCAATAAGTGAGGATGTACAAATTTTGAAAGAGACGTTCGAATCGAATGGAATCGGGTTAATTAAAACATCAGCTGGTGCGAGTGGAGGGGTATTGTTTCAACCTGAAGTAAGTGTTGCCGAGGCGAGATTGGTCATCGATTCAATGTGCTCCATGTTAAGTGATAAAGAACGTTTATTACCTGGTGGGTATTTATTTATGTCAGATATTGTAGGGAATCCAAGTCTTATGCACGATGTCGGTCGGTTGTTTGCTACAGTTTATCAACATGAACGTATCGATGCCGTCGTAACGATTGCGACGAAAGGTATTACCATTGCAAATGCAGTGGGATATGCGATGAACTGTCCTGTTGCTGTCATTCGAAAAGATAATAAAGTGACAGAAGGATCAACAGTGTCAATAAATTATGTCTCTGGTTCAACGCGAAAAATTGAGACGATGGTATTAAGTAAAAGAACGTTAAAAGAAGGTTCAAATGTGTTAATTGTGGATGATTTCTTACGAGCGGGTGGATCGATTAATGGAGTTATTCATCTGATGAACGAATTCAAAGCGAATGTTGTTGGAATAGGCGTTCTTGCTGAAGTGAAAGGGATAGAGAATCGTTTAATAGATAACTATGTCAGTCTTGTTGCTATAGAAGATATTGATGAATTTAGACAGCAATTTACCGTAGATCATGGAAACTATTTAACGCATTTACAAGCAAATAAATGAAGAAAGGGTTATCTTTATGAAAAAAATATTACATTCAGAGCGCGCACCTCAAGCCATCGGACCTTATTCACAGGCGATTGAGTTGAATGGGGTTGTGTATACTTCTGGACAAATTCCATTAAATGCAAACGGTGAATTGGTATCAGAAAGTGTCGAAAAACAAACTGAACAAGTCATGGATAATATACGTGTTATTTTGGAAGACAACGGATTGTCTATGGCAGATATCATTAAAGCAACCATTTACACTACTGATTTAAGTGCTTTTCCTGTGATAAACGAAATTTATGGTGAGGAATTACAAGGCAACAAACCAGCAAGATCTTGTATAGAAGTATCTGCACTACCCAAGGGCGCTAAAGTTAAAGTAGACGTTGTTGCATCTCGATCTTAATAATATAGAGCATATTTATCGTGTGTTGATAAATATGCTCTTTTTAGTCTTAGGATTTATTTTAAAAGGTTTGAAACGGTGTTCTGAATAAAATATAATATATTTAGTATGAGTATAATAGTTACTGGAGGTATACATGGAATATAATGTCGTGATTGATACAACAATTTTTTCAGAAGCGATGCAGACGGACCTTTTATTTGAAAAAGGTTATAATACTACACCTATTGAAGTATTAGTGAGTCACTCTTTGTTAAATGAACGTCTTAACCCGGTGATTTTTGCTAAAGCCGAAGATGTTAGTCGACTTGAACAATTAGAGTTAAACATTCCAATCAAAACATCTATAGATGGATTGTTGAATGACGAAACACCGTTTATTTATGTTAATGCGTTTTGTCCATTTGTGTTGGAAAGTGACTATGAGTTTTTAATTTCAAGATTCGATGAAACAAAAGAACCTGTCACTATGAACTTACCGATTGTTATTGAAGATGAGGATGATTTATTATTTGCGTTTGGAGTGTTTGATGGAGCTACATTAGAAGGAACTGGCGATACAGTTGTTGAACGAATTGCACAAGCGCTTAATGATGATGTAGATGTTGAAGCATATGAACTAGATGATGAACAATATCCTTTGTTAACAGACTATGTTCAATTGACCGAGTTTTTCGATTTGTTGAAACTGCAAATTAATGAATATCATATAATGAATGGTGTTCGAATTAAAGATATGCACCATACGTATATAGATGCTACGGTTCAAATTGGTGAAGGCGTTACCATCGAACCAAACGTTTCACTTAAAGGAATAACATCGATTGGGGCACGAAGTCATATTGGAAGTAGTAGTGAAATCATTGATAGTGATATACTAGAAGATGTTGTGATATTGAACTCTTATATTGCAGAAGCCAAAGTTGGCCATCGAACAAAAATAGGACCATATGCTCAATTAAGGCCTAAAGCACAACTTGGTAATGATGTTAAAGTGGGTAACTTTGTAGAGATTAAAAAAGCAGAGTTACATGATGGTAGTAAAGTATCTCATTTGAGTTATATCGGCGATGCTGAAATTGGAGAAAGAACGAATGTCGGTTGTGGAGCGATTACAGTTAATTACGATGGTGAAAATAAATTCAAAACGATTGTCGGTAAGGATGCATTTATTGGCTGTAATTCGAATTTAGTCGCACCGGTAACAATAGGAGATGATTCATTTATTGCGGCGGGCTCTACAATTACAGATGAAGTGCCAAATGAATCATTAGCAATTGCGAGATCTAGACAAACGACTAAACAAGGGTATTATAAGAACAAAAAATAATGGAGGTTCATTCATGGTTACATTCGAAGAAAAATATAAAAACTCAAAGTTAAAAATTTTCACGCTGACAGGTAACGAAAAATTAGCAGGTGAAATCGTAGAACATTTAGGGATTGAACTCGGAAAATCAAGCGTACAACGTTTTAGTGACCAAGAAGTCAAAATCAATATAGAAGAAAGTGTTCGTGGTTGTGACGTATTCGTCGTTCAACCAACGAGTGAGCCAGTGAATGAGAATTTAATGGAACTCCTGATCATGATCGATGCGTTGAAGCGTGCCTCTGCAGAAACCATTAATGTTGTGATGCCGTATTATGGATATGCACGTCAAGATCGTAAAGCGCGTTCAAGAGAACCGATTACTGCAAAACTTGTTGCTAATTTGATTGAGCATAGTGGAGCAAACCGAGTGATTGCACTTGATTTACATGCACCACAAATCCAAGGATTCTTTGATATTCCAATTGACCACTTAATGGGTGTACCGTTACTTAGTGACTATTTCCAAAGCAAGGAAGATTTAAAAAATGAAGAACTTGTTATCGTATCACCAGACCATGGCGGTGTAACGAGAGCGCGTAAAATGGCCGATCGATTAGAAGCGCCTATTGCGATCATCGATAAGCGTCGACCGATGCCAAATGTAAGCGAAGTGATGAATATTGTTGGGGAGATTAAAGGACGTAAAGCAATTATCATTGACGATATTATTGATACTGCAGGGACAATTACAGGTGCTGCGGATGCACTCCTTGAAAAAGGTGCTACAGAGGTATATGCATGTTGTACACATCCAGTGCTGTCTGGTCCAGCCATTGAACGAATTGAGAACTCACAAATTAAAGAGCTTGTGGTAACGAACTCAATTCAATTGCCTGATGCGAAAGATACAGCGAAGATCACTCAATTATCTGTCGGTGAATTACTCGCAGAGACAATTGTTAGAGTATATGAACATAAGTCAGTTAGCACACTATTTGACTAATAGTGAAAATTTTATTATAATATTGAATGGTTTGTTTTATGATTAATACGATGATACTATGTAATAATAATCATAAGTGAATATCAAATATGACGTAATGAATGCAACATAATATGAAAGGTGGAACTTAGCATGACAACATTACAAGCACAAGCGCGTAAGTCTAACCAAACTGGCGCAGAGAAAAAAGCAATTAGAGAAGCAGGACAAATTCCTGGTATTATTTATGGATATAATACTGAGAACACACCAATTCAAGTAGATGAAGTTGAATTCATCAAGACAATCCGTGAAGTTGGACGTAACGGTGTAATCGATTTAAACATCGATTCAAATTCAACGAAAGTCATGGTTGCCGAGTATCAATTTGATTCAATGAAAAATGCGATTACACATATCGACTTTATCGCGATCAACATGACTGAAGAACGTACAGTAGGCGTAACAATTGAATTAGTTGGAGAAGCAGTGGGTGCCAAAGAAGGTGGCGTTGTCGATCAACCATTATTCGAATTAGAAGTTACAGCTACACCAGCGAATATCCCTGAATCAATTGAAGTGGATGTAACTGAATTACAAATCGGTGATAGCATCCACGTATCAGATATTAAAGTTAATGGTGACTTCACAATCGAAGAAGATGCTGAAACGACAGTTGTATCAGTAGTACCTCCAACTGAAGAGCCTGCAGAAGATGAAGCGGCTGAAGAAGGTACTGAACAAGAAGTAGAAGTAATTGGTGAAGAGAAAGAAGAGGAAGGCTCTTCTGAAGAATAATTTGTAAAGATGACAAGCGGTGGATGACTTCCATCGCTTTTTTCGTATGAATAAAAGTATTAGGGGGAACGCAAGATGAAATGTATTATTGGGTTAGGTAACCCGGGTAATAAATATGAAGGTACGAGACATAATATTGGGTTTGATATTATCGATTATATTGCGAAAGAAACGAATGTCACACTAGATTCAAATAAATTTAAAGCTCAATTCGGTAAAGGTACATATCAAGGTGAACAATTTTTGCTTGTTAAACCACAAACGTTTATGAATTTATCAGGAGAAGCGATTCGTCCGATAATCGATTATTATAAAATTGATTTATCAGATTGTATCGTCTTATACGATGATCTAGATATCGATGTTGGAACGATTCGGTTACGTCAGACAGGAAGTGCTGGTGGACATAATGGGATTAAGTCAACGATTCAACACCTTGGAACGAAAGAATTTCAAAGAATAAGAATTGGTGTTGGAAGACCACAAAATAATATCCCGATCGTAAAGTATGTGTTACAACGATTTAGTGAAGACGAACAACCGACGATGAACAAAGTAATTCAACATTCATCCGATGCGTGTTTATCGTTTATAGAAGGTATGAAATTTAGTGATGTGATGAGTCGATACAATGGAGTTGTTGACTAGATGATCAGGGCGATAGAAAATGACTCGCGCTTTTTGGAAATGTGCGAGAGTATCCAATCAGGTCAAACATTAATTACAGGATTAACGCATTCAGCCAAAGCAATGATGATTGCTCGGGCTTATTTATCGTTAAAAGAAAGTATTTACATCATTACACCTAATTTATATTACGCGGAAAAGTTATCTCAAGACTTATTACAATATTGCGAACCGCAAGTTATATATGTTTATGGGATACAAAATTATGCACTTGAATTATATAGTACAAGTAGCCCAGAGCTACTGGCAGAAAGAATTAGGTTCCAAGATGCACTAAGTAATCAACAAAAAGGTATATATATTATCCCTGTTGAAGGATTGATGAAGCGCGTTACACCGAAAAAGTTATGGCAATCACACTATTTAGAAATCGACTATCAAACGACGATTGATCGTGATGAATTACTGAAAAAACTAATAAATATAGGGTATGAACGGCGTAATAGAGTCACCTCAATTGGAGAATATGCAGTTAGAGGAGATATTATTGATGTCTTTCCGATATACGGTGATCCTATAAGGATCGAATTATTTGGAGATGAGATTGATTATATTAAATTAATAGATATTGATTCGCAACGATCTAAAGATCGTTTGGAGTCATACGTCATACCTAAAGCAACGGAATTTGTTATGACCGATGATTTAAGAGAAAAGTTAAGACAACAAATGAACGATAAAGTTGATGAACTCATTAAAGCAGCGAATACGAAAGAAGATCAAGATGGATGGGAATCATTTAAGAAGTTAATCGATTATCAATTCAATCAATATTTAAATCATCGATTTATTGGAAAATATATAGGATTAATCGATGAATATAATAGGAATATTTTATCATACATTGAATCATCACAACCAATTATTCTCGTCGATGAATTTCGACGCGTGGAAGAAAGTGAAAGTGTTACGGCTACCGAATTGAATACTTTCACTCAAGATTTACTCATGCAGTATAAATCATTACCAAATGCACTAGGTGTTTTAGATACGGATTTGAAGGCAATAGTAGAACGATATAATGCGTCATTCTTATCGCTTTTTACGACAAACATGGATACTCGTATTGAACATACATTAAAATTTAGCTGTAAACCAATTGAAGGAATTAATGGTCAATATGATATTCTTTCATCTATGATGCATAAATATATGCAAGATGAGTACATTGTACAATGTATCGTATCGACGGATATCCGGATGAAGAAAGTCCAACAGATGCTCATGGACTTTGATTTACCGGTATATATGGAAACTATACCTCGTGAGGCAACACGCGGCATTGTTATTTCTAAAGGACATCCTTCTGAAGGATTCGACCTACCGTATATGAAGTATGCGCTATTTACTGATGTCGAACTATTTGGTGATACAAAACAAAAACGAAAAAACAAGACGACTAGTAAATTAACCAATGCTGAAAAAATAAAGTCTTACCAAGAGTTGAAAAAAGGCGATTATGTCGTCCACATTCACCACGGTGTTGGTCAGTATCTAGGTATTGAAACGATGTATATTAATAAAATGCATCAAGACTATATGAAAATTCAGTATAAAGGAACTGATCAACTATTTGTTCCAATTGATCAAATGGATTTAGTCCAAAAATATGTCGCGAATGATAATGTAACACCTAAAATTTATAAGTTAGGTGGCACGGATTGGCAAAAAACGAAAGCTCGAGTTCGAGCATCTATTGATGATATTGCAGAACAATTGATGAAATTATATGAAGAAAGAAGTCGAGCAAAAGGGCATAAATTTCAAAAAGATACGAGTGAACAACAAACGTTTGAGTTGGACTTTCCATATGAACCAACGATTGATCAAGTCCGTAGTTTGAATGAAATAAAACACGATATGGAAGATGACAAACCGATGGACCGATTGCTTTGTGGGGATGTTGGATATGGTAAGACAGAAGTTGCAGTTCGAGCTGCATTTAAAGCGGTTATGGAAGGTAAGCAAGTTGCTTTCTTAGTACCAACAACAATTCTTGCTCAACAACATTATGAGACAATCATTGAACGAATGAGTGAATATCCGATTGAAGTTAGGTTGATGAGTCGTTTTAGAACGACTAAACAAATTAATGAAACTAAAAAAGGATTAAAAGAAGGAATTATCGATATTGTTGTAGGAACACACAAATTACTCGGAAAGACAATTGAATATAAAGATTTAGGGTTGTTAATTGTCGATGAAGAGCAACGCTTTGGCGTAAGGCATAAAGAACGAATTAAGCAGTTAAAGATGAATGTAGATGTACTTACATTAACGGCAACTCCGATTCCAAGAACATTGCATATGAGTCTTTTGGGTGTTCGAGATTTATCGGTCATTGAAACGCCACCAGAAAATCGATTTCCTGTTCAAACGTATGTGATTGAACACAACAAGAAATTTATTAAAGAAGCAATACAACGCGAACTAAGTCGTGATGGACAAGTGTTCTATTTATATAACAAAGTTAAAACGATTTATCAGAAACAAGAAGAACTGTCGTTATTAGTTCCAGAAGCGTCGATTGCGATTGCGCACGGTCAAATGGGTGAACGTGAATTAGAGGAAGTGATGATTGCTTTCGTTAATGGTGAGTATGATATTTTGCTCACAACGACAATCATCGAGACCGGTGTTGATGTGCCGAATGCAAATACGTTAATTGTTGAAGATGCAGATCGGTTCGGACTTAGCCAGTTGTATCAGTTAAGAGGGAGAGTAGGAAGGTCGCATCGTATGAGCTACGCCTATTTAACACATGCACCGAGAAAGGTCTTAACTGAGGTTGCTGAGAAAAGATTGCAGGCAATTAAAGAGTTTACGGATTTAGGGAGTGGATTTAAAATTGCGATGCGTGATTTAAATATTCGAGGTGCAGGAGATTTATTAGGTAAAGAGCAACATGGATTTATCGATTCAGTTGGATATGATTTATATTCAGAAATGTTACAAGAAGCTGTCCATGAAAAACAAATAGAACATAACTTAATTGAAGAAGTGGTTGAAGAACAAGGGCCGTCTAATAAATCATTTGAAGTCGAAATGAACCTTCTATTGGATGCTTATATACCAACAGATTATATTATAGACGAGCATGATAAGATCGATGTATATAAACGATTGCAACAAATACATCATCATGAGGTTGATGATTTAATCGATGAGCTTATTGACCGATTTGGTGAGTATCCAAAGTCTGTTGAGTATTTAATTGATATTGTTGAAATCAAATCGATGGCGAAAGAAGCGTTCGTTAGAACAATTAAACAACAAGATAAGAAAGTTTATATTATCATATCCGAACATGGTTCGAATGTCATTCATGGTGAATACTTATTCAACGGACTAAATGAATATGGTCGAAAGATTCAAGTTGAATATAAAGATGGAGAAATCACATTGACGTACCATGTTGGACAAGGTGAATGGATAAAAGAACTGAAACAAATTATTAAGCATATAGGACAGTCATATGACCCGAATGAATAAAACATTTACAGAGCAAATGGTTTTTATGACGGTTACATTATTGATTGTAAAAGTATTAAGTGCACTATACCGAGTCCCTTACCAAAACATATTAGGGGATGAAGGCTTGTATGTATATAATCAAATATATCCATTCATTGGTTTATGTACTATCTGTGCCTTATATGGTATTCCAAGTGCTTATGCTGAATATTTAAAGAGAGGCTTTATATTTCGTAGATTACATGTCTCACTGTTTCTGTGCTTTATAGTTGTGCTGAGTATTTTAATTCACATGTATCGTCATATACTGGCCTCGTGGATGGGTGATGATCAGCTTTCTTCATTAATAGAAATTGTGGCAATCATTATCCCTATTACAATAGTTCTCGGGATGATACGAGGTATTTTTCATTATCATCAATATTCAGAGGTTGTAAGTATTAGTCAATTGGTAGAACAAATTGTTCGTGTAATCGTTATTGCGATTGCAATCTATCTCTATTTTAGCATTGGATTATCCTTATACAGTGCTGCAAAAGTGGCGCTGTTCGGTAGCGTCCTCGGGATGATTTTGACAACGTTCGTACTATTTATGAAGTATCGCCATATTAAGGGAGAACATTACAATATCATTCATATGAATACGAAGTCATCACGGTATATTGAATTTTTTATTTTAATGATTGCGTTTATTTTAACGCACATACTGATGTTAACCATTCAATCTATTGATGCATTTACAGTGCTTAATTTTATCGGTAGTCATTGGACAATTGACAATACCATGGCAGCGAAAGGTGTATTTGATCGTAGTTATTCCTTCATTCAAATCGGCTTAATCGTTGCGACTACATTCGGCTTTATATTGATCCCATATTTGGATGCAACGAACATTAGCTATTCGTTAAAACTGCTAAAGAAATCTATTAAATGGGTAATGCTCTTTTCGACATTGGTCACGGTAGGTTTGATCAATATTATGCCGATGATGAACCAAGCCTTCTTCAAAACAAATCAAATGAATAGCGAGCTATCGTTAAATATGATTACAATTATTGTTGTATCGATTGCTATTGTATTGATGAGTTACTTATTGACAATCAATGCTTATAAAGTCGTTATGAGTGGTTTTGCAACGATGGCCGTCGTAAAAGTGTTTTTGAACATGCTATTGTTACCAATCGTCGATTTCTATGCAATTTCATTGGCTAATGTTATGGCAATGATTATCTTTAATATCATATTATTTATTGTACTTTATAAACATATTGCAGCAGTTATACATGATGAAAACATGTTAGATGATTCACTCAGCGCCACTGAAACCGCGAGATTATTAACGAATAAGAATGAAGCAACGATACCAAATAAGATGAAAAAACAAGATGTGCTTTGGGGTGTGAATTTATTTTTAGTGTGCTTCATAATGACTTTATTACTCCAAGCTATGCTCTATATTTTTTCACCGATTGTAACGACGAGGTTAGATGCTTTAATCTTAATGAGTAGTATGGTGTTGATTGGTGCAGCGATTGTATTAGTTTGTATTAAGCTTTTTGAATTGTTGACGGTTGAAGAAGCAACTGAATTACCAATCATTAAAAAAATAATTAAATAAAAATAAAGTGTTATCTTAAGGTTCAATAGACTATATTTCATCATTTTAAGGAGAGTTTTATGAATACAATTCATATTATCGGTTTAGGGAATGGGGGATTAGATGCATGTCCCTATGGTATTGTTAAGCAACTGGAAACTATTCAACAAGCTTATGTAAGAACGATGGACCACCCGATTATTGAAGAGTTAAAGGCGTTACACGACCTTGATTCGTGGGTGTCCTTTGATTCAGTTTATGAGCAACATGATGATTTTGAAGGCGTTTATCAAGCAATTGTGAAGACTCTGATTGATGCTGTAAAAAATGGTGATGTTTATTATATCTTGCCTGGGCATCCAATGATTTTAGAGGAGACAACTCAACGCCTATTGAAGTATCAAAACGAGCAGTTTGAAGTGAATGTTGTTGGTGGTAGGAGTTTTTATGATGATGTGTTTAATGCGATGCAAATTGACCCTGTCAAAGGTTTTCTTTCTATCGATGCGATGCATTATACGCCAATTCAATTCAACATTCATAATGATACATTAGTGACGCAAGTGTATGACCAATTTATCCTTTCAGATTTAAAGGTTGATTTGTTAGAACATTATCCCGCTGAACATACCGTATATATCATTATGGATGCGGGGATTGAAACGGAAGTTGTGAATTCTGTTCCATTATGTGAAATTGATCATGAGCCATTTGTGTCGAATTTAGCAGTATTGTTTATCCCACGTGTCACGGAAGAGGTAGACAAATATAAAGATATTCATTATAGCCAATTATTATTTAATCAATTAGTGTCAGACGATGGTTGTCCTTGGGACAGAGAGCAAACAAATGAGAGCATATTGAAATATTTAATTGAAGAGAGCTATGAATTAAGTGAAGCGGTGATTCAAGAAGATGATGAAGCAATCACTGATGAGCTAGGTGATGTTTTATTGCAAGTTATGTTACATTGTGCGATTGGAGAAAAAGAAGGATACTTTACGTTGAATGAAGTCATTCATAAAATGAATGATAAAGTCGTCAGAAGACATCCTCATGTGTTTGGCTCTGAACAAGCGACATCAACGGATGAAGTGAATGCAATATGGGAAGCTAAAAAAAGGGAAGAAGGTCTTTTTGTTGAACGTACAAAATATGAAAAAGACTACGCTAATTTCATCTTTCCTAGAATGTATGAAACAATCACTAAAGGTATAAAGCCTGAACGATTGTTATTGAAGCAACAATCTTTGAACGGACTTAATAATGATGAGAAAGGGAAGGAGAAATAATCGATGAGAATTGATAAGTTCTTAAAAGTATCTCGGTTAATAAAAAGAAGAACGTTAGCGAAAGAAATGACAGATAAAGGTAGAGTATTAATCAATGATAAACCATCAAAAGCTGGAACCGCGGTATCAGTTGGAGATGAGATTACTTTAAATTACGGTCATCGAATTGTAATCGTTAAGGTGAATGCTTTACTAGAGCATGCAGCCAAAGATGATGCATCGAAGATGTATGAAGTCATTGAAGACAAAAAACGAGAAGAAATATAATTTCACTAGTAATTTCCATATAAATAGTGTATTTTATAAGTAGTGATAAAAGGGAGTGATCAAAGTGAAAAACAACGTAACTCAGTTCCCAGCGAATGATAAATCGAGACGTGATCACTTTGAAGCGACACGACGTTCGATTGTTAAGCGAAGATTAACACTGACTTCTACTGTATTTGTCGGTACTTTATGCATCGCATTATTTTTCACAGGTAATCAATATATGAATAATGAATCAGCACAAAAGGAACTTGCAAAAGCGCAGTCAGAATATGAAACGTTAGTCGATAAAGAGAAGTCGCTTTCCGAACAAGTGGAGCAGTTAAATGATGATGATTACATCGCGAAAATTGCGAGAAGTGAATACTACTTAAGCAAAGAAGACGAGATCATATTTAACATCCCTGATGAGAAAAAAGATAAAGAAAATAAAGAATAATCATGTTATAATATAGAGTATAATTCATTGCATCAAACGTGTGATAGATCATATTTAGGAGGAAATATTAAGCATATGTCAATTGAAGTTGGTAGTAAGATTACAGGTAAAGTAACAGGTATTAAACCTTTTGGAGCTTTCGTAGAGTTGTCAGAGGGGAAAAGCGGTCTAGTACATATTAGTGAGGTAGATGACTCATATGTAGAAGATATTAACAATCATCTTGCTGTAGGTGATGAAGTGTTAGTAAAAGTATTGACTGTTGGTGAGGATGGTAAAATTAGTTTATCAATCAAGAAGGCGAAAGAACAACGTCGACCAAAACCTGCCCCTAAAAAAGAAAGCACACCGGAAGACTTTGAAAAGAGACTATCAAACTTCTTAAAAGATTCTGAAGATAAGCTTTCAACGATTAAGAAGCAAACTGAGTCACGTCGTGGTGGCCGTGGTTCTAGACGTTAATAAATTATAAGATCACTTTTTAAGTGGTCTTTTTCTGTATATTGGAGTGATTTAAAATAGAGATTTCATGGCAGGAAACAGATCGTATCGCTGTATGTGTCTCAACAGGTATCGATTCGATGGTGTTATTGCATTTATTGCAGACGGAATATCAACATACATATGATAGATTATATGTATATCACATACACCATGGGCAACGTAAAGCATCGGATGATGAATGTCGTTTCATTAAGTCCTATTGCCATCTTCATGACATATCAGTTCGTGTTGGTTATATTGGTCGTGATATTGACTCGATGGTCAATCCACAAAATAGCATTCAACAAATGAGTAGAGTGTTACGTTATGAACGATTTATTCAATTCGCAAATGAAGATCAGGTAAGTTGGATTTTAACTGCACACCATCTTGATGATTTAGTTGAGACTGCATATTTTAGATTATGGACAAATAGGTTTAGTCATCAATCTCTTCTGTTTGATTCTGTAAGAACAGCAAACGAGGCAGACAATCGCATTCAATTTGCTAAACCATTGATTCATTATTCGAAAGAGGATATCTACAACATTCAAAAACAACAGTCGATAGACTTTTATGAAGATGAAACGAATAAAAGTAGTAAATATCATCGAAACTATATTCGACATGAAATAATTCCTAAAATCAACTCGGTCGAAAATTTTAGCGCGAGAAATATTGTTAATCTATCAAATCAATTAGAAGAATTGAAGGTATTTATAGTAAAATCATTTGAACAAACAATTCAAGGACACAGGCTTAAAAGAAGCTTAATCAGTGAACAACAACAAACAGTTGCGAAATTGATCTTATTTGAATGGGTTAAATTTCATTTAAAGAGTACTAATTTAGATGAACATTTTGAAATATCTCAAACTGAAATTGACCAACTCTACACATTAACTGTGAATAACAAAATAAAAAACTATACATTCCAACGAGGGCAAATGACTATCAATATCGCTTATGAAGCGCTCTATGTTTCATTTGAAGACATTGAAATTGATCAATTACTCCACATTGAATGTCCCGGGAAATACCAATTTAATGAGTATGAAATTATTGTTACAGAGGACAGTCATAGTAATCAATATACTGTTAGAACAGCACAGCAGCATGATAAAATCAAATTAATTAATCAATCCCATTATAAAAAAGTAAATCGAGTCTTTATTGATCACAAAGTACCGTTAAAGCAAAGACAGCGCATACCTGTTATACTAAATAGCAATCAAGAAATAATCGCTGTTGGCCATCTTAAACATAGTGACATGCCTGGGCATCAATTTATTAAAATATATTATAAAAACAAGGAGAATCAAATATGAAAAACTTAGATCAAGATATTAAATCAGTCGTTGTTTCTAAAGAAAGAATTGAAGAAATCTGTCAAACTCTTGGAGAGCGAATTACAAAAGATTATCGAGATAAAGATTTAATTTGTATCGGATTACTAAAAGGATGTAGTTTTTTTATGACAGATCTATTGAAGTATGTTGATACACACCTTGAGATTGAATATATGGATGTATCAAGTTATCACGGTTCGACTGAATCGACTGGAGAGGTTAAAATCAATTTAGACTTGAGTCGATCTATAGAAGGTAAAGATCTACTGATTGTAGAAGATATTGTCGAGACAGGTACAACGTTGAATTCTATTATCGATCTACTAACTTATCGTAAAGCGAAATCTATCGAAATCGTAACGCTACTAGATAAACCGAATCGTCGCAAAATACCGATGACACCAAAGTATATTGGGGAAACGATTCCTGATGAATTCGTTGTTGGTTATGGTTTAGATTATAATGAAAATTATCGTAATATGGATTACATTGGTTTACTGAAAGAAGAAGTATATAAAAAAAGCTAATATATGGAACAATACAAACTAAGTATGTTATTATGTTTGTTAGTGTATAGATAAGCTAGGAGGAAACATATAGATGAAAGGCAAAGGCACATATAAAAACCTCTTGTTCTTAATTGTTTCTATCGTTATTTTATTTGTCGTATTTTCGATGATTAATGGAACGACAAGCAATGTCAAAGATGTTAAATATTCAACATTTATGAATTATATAGAGCAAGACAAAGTGAAGGAACTAACGATTCAACCAGAACAAAACGTATATTTAGTTGAAGGTAAAGTAAGCGATGCGAAAAAAGGTGAGACATTTAAGACGGTCATTCCTTATAATCAGCAAAGTGATTTGGACAAAATTACCGAGTATGCTAAATCAAACGAAGACAAAGTGAAATTCGACGTACTACCTGCAGAGAAACCTTCTCCTTGGGTGAGTATGTTATCAACATTTATTCCGTTATTATTGTTTTTCTTATTATTTATGTTTGTAATGACACAAGCACAAGGCGGCGGTGGTGGCGGTCGCATGATGAACTTTGGTAAGAGTAAAGCGAAGATGTATGACCAAAGTAAAAAACGCGTCCGTTTTAGTGATGTCGCTGGTGCAGATGAAGAGAAACAAGAACTTGTAGAAGTGGTAGACTTCTTAAAAGATAATAGAGCGTTTAAACAACTTGGTGCGAGAATACCTAAAGGAGTTCTACTTGTCGGACCGCCTGGTACAGGTAAAACTTTACTTGCTAGAGCAGTAGCGGGTGAAGCAGGAGTACCGTTCTTCTCGATTTCAGGTTCTGACTTCGTAGAAATGTTTGTCGGTGTCGGTGCTTCTCGTGTTCGTGACTTATTCGAGAATGCAAAGAAAAATGCACCATGTATTATTTTCATCGATGAGATTGATGCCGTTGGACGTCAGCGTGGCGCTGGTGTCGGTGGTGGACACGATGAACGTGAACAAACATTGAACCAACTCCTTGTTGAGATGGATGGATTCGGTGAGAATGAAGGGATTATTATGATTGCTGCGACAAACCGTCCTGACATTTTAGACCCTGCTTTATTACGTCCAGGTCGATTTGACCGTCAAATTCAAGTGGGACGCCCAGACGTTAAAGGTCGTGAGGCAGTTCTAAAAGTACATGCAAAGAACAAACCGTTAGATGATTCGGTCGACTTAAACGCAATTGCTCAACGCACGCCTGGATTTAGTGGTGCGGATCTTGAGAACTTATTGAACGAAGCAGCTTTAGTTGCAGCGCGTGCAGGGAAGAAGAAAATTGATGATCGTGATATCGATGAAGCGACAGATCGAGTGATCGCTGGACCAGCAAAGAAAAGCAAAGTGATTTCTGAGAAAGAACGTAACATCGTTGCGTATCATGAAGCTGGACATACAATTATCGGTTGTGTATTAGATGAAGCCGAAGAAGTGCACAAAGTGACGATTGTACCTCGTGGACAAGCAGGCGGTTATGCCGTGATGTTACCAAAACAAGATCGCTACTTTATGACGAAGCCAGAACTTGAAGATAAAATTGTTGGATTGTTAGGTGGTCGTGTATCTGAAGAAATTAACTTTGGTGAAGTATCAACTGGTGCACACAATGACTTCCAACGTTCAACAAGTATTGCAAGAAGTATGGTAACTGAATACGGTATGAGTGACAAACTTGGACCACTACAATTCGGTGATACAAGTGGAGGTCAAGTGTTCTTAGGTAAAGATATGCAAAACGAGCCGAACTACTCAGATCGTATTGCGTATGAGATTGATAGCGAAGTTCAACGAATTGTTAAAGAACAATATGAGCGTTGTCGTACGATATTGACAGAACATAAAGCGCAATTAGAGTTAATTGCTGAGACTTTATTGGAAGTTGAAACGTTAGATAGAGCTCAAATCCAAAGCCTATTCCATGAAGGTA
Organism: Abyssicoccus albus; assembly: GCF_003815035.1. Taxonomy (NCBI): domain Bacteria; kingdom Bacillati; phylum Bacillota; class Bacilli; order Caryophanales; family Abyssicoccaceae; genus Abyssicoccus; species Abyssicoccus albus. The sequence continues at coordinate 6,750 of NZ_RKRK01000007.1, read as the reverse complement.
AGTTACCTGAAAGAGCTTACGATAACGACATAGAGGATCGTAGTGATGAGGATAAACTTGGACCGAGTTATGAGGATGTAAAGCGCGAATTAAATGAAAAGCAACAAAAAAATGATGAAGACGAAGAATAATAAATTAATTAAGTCCTAAGCCATCGCTTAGGACTTCTTATTATGTGGAGGTAAAATAATGAAAGATTATTTAGTAAAAGCACTATTGTTTAACGATGAGGTAAGAATGTATGCGGTGACATCAACAGAGACAGTACAAGAAGTACAGACAAGACATTACACTTGGCCAACTGCTTCGGCAGCTATTGGAAGAGCGATGAGTGCGACGGTGATGATGGGTGCTATGCTCAAAAATGACGACACAATCACAGTACGAATTAATGGTAATGGCCCAATCGGCGGTATGGTGATTGATGGAGATGCGAAAGGGAATGTTAGAGGGTATGTAGAACATCCACAAACCCATTTTCCATTAAATGATATTGGTAAGTTAGATGTCAGAAGAGCTGTTGGAACAGACGGAACGATTAGTGTTGTTAAAGATGTCGGTTTAAAAGATTATTTCACAGGACAAACACCGATTGTATCTGGTGAACTTGGGGAAGACTTTACTTACTATTTAACGACAAGTGAACAGGTTCCATCGTCTGTTGCCGTCGGTGTACTTGTGAATCCTGATAATACGATTAAAGCAAGTGGAGGATTTATTATTCAAGTGATGCCATTTGCTAAAGAAGAGACGATTGATCAGTTAGAAAAAGCAATTGAATCGATTCCCCCAATCTCTAAATTAATTGATGAAGGATACACACCAGAACAAATTATCGAACGAATTGCCGGCAGTGAACATAAAATAGTTGATACAATGCCAATTCAATTTAAATGTAAATGTTCTAAAGAACGATTTTATAATGCGATTGCTGGGCTTGGACACGATGAAATTAAAGCAATGATCGAAGAGGACAATGGAGCAGAAGCGGTATGTCATTTCTGTAATGAGAAGTATCAATTTACAGCACAAGAACTTGAAGCGTTACTTTAGTAGTAAAGCAGTCTATTTGGAATAATCCGACTAAATTGGTATACTTATAGTATTAGTAGACTAATATAATTATTAGTTTAGAGTAAATAATAAACCAAAAAGGTAGGGATTTATGTGCGTAAAGTAGTGAATAATGTTACTGAGTTAATCGGTGGAACACCAATTGTTAAGCTAAATCGTTTAACTGATGAGTCAATGGCAGATGTATATGTAAAACTTGAATATCAAAACCCAGGTAGCTCAGTGAAAGATCGTATCGCACTCGCGATGATCAAAAAAGCAGAAGAATCTAATTTAATTAAACCGGGGGATACAATTGTTGAGCCAACATCCGGTAATACAGGGATCGGTCTTGCAATGGTCTCAGCTGCATTAGGGTATAAAGCAGTACTTGTAATGCCTGATACGATGAGTCAAGAACGCCGTTCATTACTTAGAGCATATGGTGCTGAGCTTGTATTGACACCAGGTGCGAATGGAATGAAAGGTGCAATTGAGAAAGCGAATGAATTAAAGGACGAACATGGATACTTTATGCCTCAACAATTTGAGAATATGGCAAATCCAGAAATTCATAGTGAGACGACAGGTAAAGAAATTATTGAACAAATGGAAGGCATTACGATTGATGCATTTATTTCAGGTGTTGGTACAGGTGGTACGGTCAGTGGTGTCGGTCAAACATTGAAAGCACATCATGAAGCAACTCAAGTGTTCGCACTTGAACCAACAGATTCTGATGTTTTAAGTGGTGGGTCAGCAGGTCCACATAAAATACAGGGCATCGGAGCAGGATTTGTTCCAGGAACGTTGAATACTGATATTTATGATGGTGTATTAACTGTATCTAATGAGCAAGCGATGGAAACAGCCAGAAATCTTGCAAAAGAGGAAGGAATTCTTGGAGGTATTTCATCAGGAGCTGCGGTTTACGCATCCCTAGAGAAAGCGAAAGAATTAGGCGCTGGTAAGACCATTGTTACAGTATTACCAAGTAATGGAGAACGTTATTTATCAACACCTTTATTTAACTTTGAAGATTAATATTTGATACGTTTCAATAAATTGAATTTAATTAAGAAAGAGTAAGAAATACCCATGGGTATTTCTTACTCTTTTATATTGAAATTTATATATTCAATCATTATAAAATTGTAAAATTTATTATATCAATGAAATGTGTTATAATACGATGATGTAAAAATATATTGGGGGTGTTTATATGGAGAAGTTGAAGATTATGGGGATACTAAACGTTACACCGGATTCATTTAGTGACGGGGGCCAGTATAATAGTGTCGAAGCTAGTCTACGTCGAGTAAAAGAAATGGTTGATGATGGTGTTGATATTATTGATGTTGGAGGCTATTCAACGCGACCGGGTCATAGTGCAGTCACAATTGAAGAAGAGATTGAACGTGTTGTTCCTGTAATTGAAGCAATTAAACATATAGCACCATTGATTTCTGTAGATACTTTTAGGTCTGAAGTGGCGCGTGCAGCGCTTGATGCGGGTGCTCATATTATAAATGATCAGTGGCGAGGGACTTATGATGAACGAATATTAGAAGTAGTTAAACAATACAATGTTCCGATTATTTTAATGCATAATAGAACAGAAATGATTCCAGATGATATAGATGCAATGGATGAAGTGATTAACGATTTAAAGGACTCAATTGATTTATGTAAAAAGCATGGTATAACTGATAATCTGATTTGGCTAGATCCAGGCATCGGTTTTAAGAAAACACGAGCACAAGAATTGAGTATTATGAGACAACTCGATCGATTAGTTGAATTGGGATATAAAGTATTACTTGCAACGAGTCGAAAGCGTTTTGTGAACACGTTGCTTGATCGTCCTTATGATGCATATGATAGAGATGAACAAACAGTGGCAACGACGATTTATGGATTGACTAAAGGTGTCTATGGTGTGAGAGTCCATAATGTCTCTATGAACCGAAAAGCAGTAGATGCATATCAAACGTTAGTAGGTGAAGGCGATGGATAAAATTCATATCGAAGGCGTGAGAGGTTATGCATATCACGGTGCATTGTCTGCTGAACATGAACTAGGTCAACAATTTATAGCTGATGTCACGATGTCTGTAGACTTACATGAAGCAGGTGTGGATGATGATTTATCATCAACGGTTCATTACGGAGAAGCGTATGAAGTCATCCATGAAACCCTTACGAAGACAAGGAAAGATTTAATAGAAGCTGTCGCAGAACAAATTGCCAGTGAATTATTTAAACAATTTGAACGTGTAGACGGTGTACTTGTTACAATCAAAAAGCCTAATGCACCGATACCTGGTGTGTTCGACTATGTATCCGTCACAATTGATAGAAGGAGATCGACAGCTCATGGCTAATGTATACTTAGGATTAGGAAGTAACATTGGAGATAAGAAGCAATATATTACAGATGCGATAGAAGCGTTAAGTGATAATCCTCATATTGACCTTATTCAAGTTGCTGAGTTGATTGAAACTGAGCCTTATGGTCATGTTGAACAAGATGATTTCTTAAATACTTGTGTGCATATTGAAACGGACTATACACCATATGAAATGTTAGATAAAGCGATGGAAATCGAACAATCGTTAGATCGCGAACGTTATATTAAATGGGGACCTAGAACGATTGATATCGATATATTATTATACGAAGATTTACAGATTGAACAAGATAATTTGACGATTCCTCATGAAGAATTACATTTGCGATCATTTGTATTAGAACCGTTAAATTCGATTGCAAAAGATGTTGTACATCCAGTGTTTAATCAGACGATTCATGAATTGTATTTAGATTTAAAGCGTAAAGAAATGAAGGAATAAAGAGATAAAGAGGTGAACAAATGTTTAAAATAGGTGACGTTGAAATAGAAAACAGAGTCGTATTAGCGCCGATGGCTGGTGTATGTAATGCGGCATTTAGACTTACAGTGAAGGAATTTGGTGCGGGTCTTGTTTGCGCGGAAATGATTAGTGATAAAGCGTTATTATTTAAAAATGAAAAGACAATGAATATGCTATATATCGATTCACGTGAAAACCCAATGAGTCTGCAAATTTTTGGTGGGGAGAAAGAGACATTGGTTGAGGCGGCGAAGTATGTCGATCAAAATACAACGGCTGATATTATCGATATTAATATGGGCTGTCCAGTTTCTAAAATTATTAAATGTGAAGCTGGCGCCAGATGGTTGCTTGACCCTAATAAAATTTATGAAATGGTGAGTGCGGTTGTAGAAGCTGTAGACAAACCGGTCACGGTTAAAATGAGAACAGGTTGGGATGAAGATCATATTTATGCAGTTGAGAATGCAAAGATGATTGAAAAAGCAGGAGCTAGCGCTTTAAGTCTTCATGGTAGAACCCGTAAACAAATGTATGAAGGTCATGCGGATTGGGATATTATAAAGCAAGTTAAAGAAGCGGTTAATATTCCTGTCATTGGGAATGGTGATGTCACAACACCAGAGCTTGCCAAAAAAATGCTCGATGAAACAGGTGTTGATGCAGTCATGATTGGACGTGAAGCGTTAGGGAACCCCTGGATGATTTATCGTACTGTGCATTATTTAGAGACTGGTGAACTGATGCCAGAGCCTGATATTGAAGAGAAAATCAAAATCGCAATACTTCACTTAGATCGTTTGATACAATTAAAAGGTGAGAAAGTTGCTGTAATGGAAATGCGTAAGCATGCATCATGGTATTTGAAAGGGATACGAGGTAACGGTAAAGCTCGAAAAGCGATTAATCAAACAAATACAAGAGATGAAATGGTGACTGTATTAGAGCAATTTGTACAAGATGTGAAGGATAAACAAGCGAGTTAAAGGAGAGAATGATATGACTGAAGAAATGAATGACCAAAGGCAAGTACGTTTTGACAAAATGGAAGATTATAAAGCCAAAGGAATTGATCCATTCGGTAAGCGTTTTGATCGTACACATTATTCTAAAGAATTGATGGCAACGTTTGATCAGTTTTCTAAAGAAGAGCTGAAAGAAAAAGAAGGAGAAACTTCAGTAACGATTGCGGGTCGAATTATGACTAAGCGTGGTAAAGGTAAGGCCGGATTCGCTCACGTGCAAGATGTTGATGGTCAAATTCAAATATACGTTCGAAAAGATCAAATTGGTGATGATGCGTTTGATATTTGGAATTCAACAGACCTAGGTGACATTGTTGGAGTTACCGGAGTCATGTTCAAAACAAATACGGGTGAATTGTCTGTGAAGGCAACCGAATATACGTTACTCTCTAAATCATTACGTCCATTACCGGATAAACACCATGGGTTAAAAGACGTAGAACAACGTTATCGTCAACGTTACTTAGATTTAATCACGAGCGAAGAGAGTAAAAATGTCTTTATTACGCGTAGTAAGATTATTCAAGAGATGAGAAGTTATTTGAATGATAGAGGATTTTTAGAAGTAGAAACACCGATGATGCATTCGATGGCTGGTGGTGCAGCAGCGAGACCATTTGAAACACACCATAATGCATTAGACATGGAACTGTATATGCGTATTGCACTTGAATTACACTTAAAACGTTTGATTGTTGGTGGACTTGAGAAAGTGTATGAAATTGGTCGTGTATTCCGTAATGAAGGGGTATCGACACGACATAACCCAGAATTTACAATGATTGAGTTGTATGAAGCATATGCTGATTACAAAGATATTATGTCACTCACTGAGGAAATGGTTGCATATATCGCTCAAAACGTGCTCGGAACGACGACGGTACCTTATGGTGAATATGAAATAGACTTATCACCACAATGGCGTCGAGTACACATGGTCGATGCAATACAAGAAGTGACTGGTGTTAACTTCTTTGATGTTACATCAACTGAAGAAGCGAAATCACTGGCTAAAGAACATCAAATAGAAATTAAAGAAACGATGAGTTATGGTCATATTGTGAATGAATTCTTCGAACAAAAAGTCGAAGAAACTTTAATTAATCCTACATTCGTATATGGTCATCCAGTTGAAATCTCTCCGCTTGCTAAGTTGAATGATGACGATCCACGTTTTACAGACCGTTTTGAATTGTTCATCGTTGGACGAGAGCATGCGAATGCGTTTACTGAATTAAATGATCCAATCGATCAGAAAGAACGATTCGAAGCGCAAGTTGAAGAGAAGGCGCAAGGAAATGATGAAGCACATGAAATGGATCACGACTTCATCGAAGCACTTGAATATGGAATGCCGCCTACAGGTGGATTAGGAATTGGTATTGACCGATTAGTGATGTTACTCACGAATTCACCATCTATTAGAGATGTGTTGTTATTCCCACACATGAAGCACAAGTAGTCTACAAAGTTAACATAGTATCTATAAGTTAAAGAGTCTAACATTGCCATCGCGACGTTAGGCTCTTTAATAATATAGAATGAATTTGAAGTGAGAATGTTTTAAAATAAGTTGACATTATGATGATTATTTAGTATTATAAAAAAGTCGCAATTATTAAATGGAGAATTAGCTCAGCTGGGAGAGCATCTGCCTTACAAGCAGAGGGTCGGCGGTTCGATCCCGTCATTCTCCACCATTAATTTTTTAACTTAATAAGCCGGCCTAGCTCAACTGGTAGAGCAACTGACTTGTAATCAGTAGGTTGGGGGTTCAAGTCCTCTGGCCGGCACCATT
>NZ_RKRK01000006.1 GCF_003815035.1 Abyssicoccus albus | reverse complement strand
CGGAACTGGCAGACGCACAGGACTTAAAATCCTGCGGTAAGTGATTACCGTACCGGTTCGATTCCGGTCCTAGGCACTACGCTATTTTTATAGCGTTTGTACCTTCGTGATAGTACCGAACTTCGTATGACTAAAATCTAGCGTAGTTAGGTGGTGGTAGTATGACGAAGAGACGAACGTTATCTCCGGAAATGTTGGAGAATGTACGGAAAGAGTATCGTGCAAAAGCTACGTTGGAAGACGCTAAGTTGTCGAAAGACATTACGTTCGACGAAGCCGTTGAAGCCTTTATCGTAGATAGAAAGCGTAAAGGTTGTTCGCAAGGCACGATAGATTACTACGAGCAACATTTATCTACGTATAAAAAACGTTATATACAGATGTATGACGAACACCCTCCTAGACGCATTTTAAGGCGTCATATAGACGACTTTATTCATTTCGGTACAAAAGTACTCGGAAACAAGAAGTCGTCCATACACACGTCTCTACGTGCCGTTAAAGCCTATTGTACGTTCTTGGTTAAGTCGGACATAGAGGACGTTAATCCTTTCGATAAAATTCCCATTCCAAAAGACCGTCACAAAGAAATCGAAACATTCTCGGACAAACAACTTGCGACATTATTGCGTATGCCTAACTTAGAGACCTTCGTAGGATTCAGAGACTTTGTGATGATACAAACGTTCTTAGATACGGGAATTAGGTTGACGGAGTTATTGGCGTTAGAACTTGACGACATTTATTTCTCCGATAAGTACTTGGCTATTAGAGGGAAGAACGGTAGAGTAAGACACGTTCCATTCTCCGAAGAATTACAACCGTTGATTCGTAAGTGGTTGCGAATTAGGGGCGACGTTGAGACCGAGGTTGTGTTCATTACGGAGTTTAATAAACCGTTAAAGAAACGTTCGGTACAGAACCGATTTGAGAAGTACGGTAAGATGGCAGGAATTACTAACGTAAGAGTTTCGCCACATACTTGTCGACATACTTTTGCGAAGATGTATGTGAAGTCTGGCGGTAATATATTTGCGTTACAAGATATACTCGGACACCAAACGTTAGATATGGTTCGTGTATACGTAAACTTATTTTCGGGAGAACTGTATAACGATCATCGAAAAAGAAATCCGTTGAAACAATTACGTGATATTTACTAAAAAAATTATCGAGAAGAAAATGCGATTTGACAACGTTTGTCGGTCGCATTTTTATTTTTCGTAAAATTATTTTCGGAAATTTGTCCCACCCGACATACAAAACTGTTATATGTATGTAGGAGGTGGTCGAATGAATTCGGAATTATTTTTAATTGTTCCGAAGAGGTTGGCGATGGACGACTCCTTAACTTCGCAAGATAAGTCGGTTTATCTAGCCGTTTTAAATCATTGTAACTTTAAAACGAAGGAAGGGTTTCCGAGCCGTAAAACGCTAGAGAAAGAGGCGAAAGTTTCCAATAAGACATTGACGAAATGTTTACGGAATCTTACCGAAAAAGGCTATCTCGAAATTGTTAGTCGCAAAAGTCGCAATGGTAATGACTTGTCAAATACTTACAAAGTATTGTAACCGTTGGTATGGCTACGATTGTATACCATACTAGGTATATTTAGAATACCCTATATGGGTATGACGAATAAGTCTCTCGAATGATTGAATACCGATGTTATTGGGTGGTGTTCATTTACGTAGGTGGGTGGTGTTCATTTACGTATGGGGAGGGGTGTAAATCGACACCACTAAATAGTATTACTAACGCTAATAATACTAACGAAATAACAATAACTCGTGTTTATATAAATATAAACACTCGTAGAGGCGAAGCCTCTGACAGGCAAAGCCTGTCTTTAGAAAAGCGTTACTATATAAGCGTATATAACTTCGCTATAATACCGATACTATATAAATATATTCGGTATATAAAAACCCTAGAGGCTTCGCCTCTCTATTCGAGAATCAAAGATTCTCTCATAGACATACGTAACTTCGGTACAAGTAAATAAATACGGAATAATGGAGTGGATAAATAATGTCGGATTACATGGATAAAAATATCGAAGAATGGAACGTTAGAGACTTCCACGGTTATATGAACTACATAACCGATAAGAAGTTCGGAGTTAAATACGCTCCTATGCGTTCTTGGAAGATGGAGCAAGGTATGCTCGGTAACATTGTCGGAACAAAGACGAAAGAAGGATCGCATGACAAGCGATTGATTAAAGCGTTTATCGACCTTACTTTCTCGGAGTACAAGCCAACGGATCAATACCCGGCACCAACGTTCGGATTTGTATGGACATACAGACAGTCTGATTTACAACGTGTCGAGAAATCACTTTCGAAACAAAAGCACGAAAAAGAAACGAAAGAAGAATTAAACGAAAATAAAACGGATATTGACGATTGGTTACTAAGTTAAAATCGGATATACCCATAAGAATCATTTTAAGGTGTCATATACGAAGATAAATTGTTTCCGAGTATTATATATCATCTGAACATTACATCGCTATATTCGGGCTTATATGGACGAATTAGAGAATGTGAAAAATAAGAAGGAGGAATATCGAGTGGAAAACGAAATTAACTACAACGAAATTATCACGAAGTTAGAGTCAGTCGCTACAGACGGATTCGAAACATACGTACAGGGGGTATTTGTTTCAAGCATACTATGGCTTTTGTTTAACGTAGTAATTATTGCGTTAGCATGCCTAGGGGGGTATATTACGTATAAAGCTATTTCCGAATATGAAGAGGATTTATTTTCGATGGTGGCAGCTGGAATAATACCGGCAGTAGTAATTACGGTGTGTTTGTACGGAACAGTAATTAGTTTACAAGGAATTTTTATGCCGGAGTTTGTGGCAATAAACGAGATGATTGGACGATGAGTGTAATTAAAGAATAAAAGGAGAATGGAAAATGAAAACGAAAAAGTATATAAAAGATATGGAGAGTTTAAACTTTATAGGAAAAGTAGAAGAAACTAGGCGCTATGTCTGTGTCAAAAATAAAAACGGAGACGACTTAATGCTTGTCGACAAACTAGCGATATTTTCGGTAGCTGTAGACCAAAAACATTTTGAAGGTTTGACTGGAGACAATAAGGCAGTCTTAATAAATTTGACAATTCTTTATGCAAAAACTCCACCAGAAGAACGTAAGGAAGAGAAACGGTATTACGCTCGAAGTAAGTTTACGGCGACTGGGGATAACTACTTAAATTTATTTGATTCGGGGAACACAGACCTCATAACTAAATTTGCTCCACAGGGAGTACAAACGAAATTTACTATCGAAGAGCTTAAAGGCTTAGGTATTCAATTTGACGAAAATAACGAGCCATACGAGTGGATATTAGAGGAGGTTACAGAATGATTTATGACGTTAATAATCAAGTAGTTGAAGTGGGAGACAGAGTAAGATTTGGTCGTATTCATCTTGACGTAAAAGGAAATATCGTAGATGGAGACGTAGAGATTATCGTTATGAACGACGATGATTTAAAGTCGTTAAGAGAGGTTACCGTTTCTGGTGTAGAAATTATCGAAAAAGGCGCACTAGAACTCGATGAATATTATGAGGTAATGGACATTACATTTTCGGGAGGAATTAATTCGCTTAATGAGAAGATTAAGGAGAAAACTTCGTGGAAACACGAAATAATATCAATGAATGTCATGCGTGATGAGTTCTCCGAAATGGACGAATTAGTTGTGTTGGTTAGATGGTATAAATAAGGAGGACGAGTATGTGGATAAGACAAACGTAATATTAATACTTAGATTACTCGCAATACTCTGGACTATGGCAATTTCTATAACGTTTATAATTACCGGAGGAACTGTTTATGGATTACTTATGTTAGTGGTATTTATAATACAGATAGAATTTTATACGGACTTATTCGTATACAGCAAGTCTTTAGAAGAGTCGTATTGGAGAGGCGTTAAAGACGGAAGTAAAATAATGGGGGATATAGAATGAAGGATAGCAGGCTAAAGAAGTTCGTATTAGGTTTGTTGTTACTTATTGGGGCGCCTATAATAGTTCCGTACAGAATAGCCGAAATGCACTTTGTTTCTAAGACGCATTGGTTAGTATCGGTTGCGGAATGGGTCAACGCTACGAAAGTCATGTTCGAAGAATCCATTACAGGAAAAGAAAATGCAGAAAACCTATTTAACGAGAATGAAATTGACTGGTGGTTTAGGACGGGGCGTTATATAAAGAAATACTCCGGACTATCTTACGGAGAAATTTCAGAGTTCAGAAACGAAATGAATTGGTTTAGATTCGCTAAATCATCGCACATGGATTACGCCGATTTTTCGAATGAAGGAAAAGCAATTTCATTAATAATGGACGTTGGAGAAAAGACTAGTTACGTTGTATTTAGGGAAGATAGAACTTACGAAATAAAGGTTGCCGAACACAAAACCGAAGAACTTAAAGGAATAGTTGACGATAGTTTTATAGAAACGATAAAGAACTGGAGGAATAACCATGAAAAATAAAGTATTAATCGAAGAATATTCTATTTACGGAGAAATGGGCGAAGCATTGTACTCGCATAATTCATACGTAAGAGATAACGATGAAAACTTACGTAAAGATATAGTAAGTAATTATAACTATGATATTTTCGAAATATTTGACGAAGAGAGTTTTATCGAAGGAAGAATTGACACCCTTTACGTGGGACTTCGTTATAGAGACGTAGACAGTCCGGACGGATATTCTATCGTAATTAATACCTACGAAAGTAAGTGTGTGGAAATTAAGGAAGAGTACAATCACAAAATGACGGAGTTAAATAAAATGTTTGGCGTAGAATCTTCCGAAGTAAATACAACCGAAGACAAACTCCGTTCAATGATCCGTTTACTAGAATCGCAAAACGAAGATTTACTGATGGAATTAGAACGAATCACAGAACACGAAAAATAAACTAACGAAAGGGTGTAAGGAATGAAAACGAAAGAATTGCTAGAACGTGTTGGCGAGATAGACTTTGTCGGTAGAGTATATTTAACAGAGCGTAATGTCGATATACAGAGTGTTATTATATGTGGCGATGATGATTGGGTGCTTATGTCTATTAGGACTGACGAAGAGTTTTCTTTAAATAGTCAACGAGGTCCACTCGTATATTTAACTTATGAACAACGTGAAGAACTTATGAAAATTGTGTGGGAATACACGAGTACGCCGAAAGAAGAACGTGAGAATATTAAGGAGGGTTAAAAATGATACCGAAATTTAGAGCGTGGGATAAAGAATACGAAGATATGCATGATGTATATTGTATTGATTTTCATAATAAAGCAGTCAAAACTCTAGACCCAATGGTTGGGCATTGCTTTTGGACGACTATGCAAGGAAAGATACTTATGCAATCAACAGGGCTAACAGACAGGAACGGTCGAGAAATATTCGAAGGCGACATTATAAAAGCGACATATCACACTGTAAATGACAAAGGAACTGAAATCGAAATAGTTAAAGTGTTAGGTTCTGTTTATTTCAACTATGGTGCTTATTATGTAGACGGTTACTATTTCAAAGAATTGAACAATTTAGAGGTTATTGGAAACATATTCGAGAATCCGGAATTAAGGGAGGATACAGAATGACAAAAGGATATACTAAAGAGCAATTAACAAACTGGAAGATTGAGTCGTTTGACAAGATTCATTGGTATATAAGTCATGTAGACGTAATTCTAACGGAGGATATGTATAACGAGGAAGAACAACAGTATGATTTTGAAGAATTGTATTACCGATTAAGAGACATTATTTACGAATTTGAAGACAGATACATGAGTTCGGAAATTGAGGAGGAGTAAAGTTGAGTAAGTTTATCGTAAAAAGAGCGTCAAGCCTATCCGGAAGCCTACCGCCTATAGAAAATTGCAGACGAGAAGAAGTTGCGTACATAAGCATACGTACACTACCCTCGTTCGAAGACTTCGATAAAAAGTATGAGCGAACGGAAGGGAGATGGATTGATAACGGTTGGGGACATTGCGTTAATAAACGTGGGTATATCCAACGTTATGAAAAGCGTGAGTGTTGGGTAGTCGAAGTCGAAACATTAGACGATATAATGTTTATGGTAGAAGATTACGGAGATATAATTGTCGGATATTCAGAGTATGTACTACCTGTTATAACGATATACGACTACTATGTGGAATAATCAAACGAAAGAAAGGAGCGTTACAATGACGCAAACAAACGAAAAAAATTGCCCGTTATCCGGAGTATGTAACGTCGCAGGAACACTCCCGCAATGTACAACAGACTGTTCTCCGTATATATCGGTCACAAGACGATACAAAGCGTCACAACTACCGAAAGACTATACAACGACATTTATGTCGAATAGTCCGGTAAGAGCGACACAGGAGGCGATCTACGCTACATTAGACACGTATATAAAGTCGTTCTCAATGGACGGGGTACGTATCAAGAACGTATATTTAATGTCGGAATCTCCCGGAACAGGAAAGACAACAACGGCTTCGGCATTATTGAACGAATATATTAGAAGACGGTTCATGTACTACGTAAAACGTAAGGAAGAAGTACCGCAAGAGTTAGCGTTATTTCTAGATATGACGGAGTGGCAGAACCGATACAACATGGCTACGATGTCAAAGGACGAAGATAAACTCGATGGAATAGCGAAAGACATTGAACGTTACTCCGAAGTAGAGTTCCTTGTAATTGACGATATAGGACTACGTACAGCAACGGAAGCCTTCCGAGGTTACGTACATACGATAATCAACGCAAGAACAACGAACTCATTGCCGATAGTATTCACGAGTAATGTTCCGATCACTGAACTACGTAACGTGTTCGACGATAGGTTATACGATAGAGTGCGAGATCAATGTATCGAATTACCATTTGACGGACAGAGTAAAAGGGGGCGAAGATAGATGAGTAATAACGTAGGAAGTATGTTATTGTCGAAAGTTATCGACGAAGAGAATTTCAACGAATTAAATAAATACGGAATTACGGAGGATTCTTTCGTAGCCAAGTCCGACAAAGACGTATATAATTTCTTGGAGAACTACGTGTTGAACAACGGAGGAAAGTTACCGTCATATGCTACCGTAGTAGATAAATACGGAGATAGATTTACGTATGTTCCCGGAGTAACTGATTCGTATGAGTATCTCGTAAGACAAGTAAAGAACCGTAAAGCACAACTGATGTTCAAGGATTACGTAGACAAGATTCCGGAAATGTTCGATACAGGAAAATCGGATATGGAAACTTTACTTTCGGACTTGACAGACGAGTTAGAGATGATTAATAATAAGACTAGACACGAACAAACGTTCGGTACAAATTTAAAGCATGATACCGATAAATTTAAGCGTGAATATATGAAACGTAAAATAGGCGAATCCGGTAAGGTATGGTCGAGTTCATTTGATTATATCAACAAGGAAATCGGAGGTTGGGCTTCGGGTTCAATGTACGTATTTTACGCACGTTCTGGACGAGGTAAGTCGGCATTGACTACGTATGACGCCGTTCATTTGGCACGAGAAGGTGCTAACGTATTGATGTGGACGCTAGAGATGTCTTCGTACGAAGTAATGTCGAGAATGTATACGTTCTATTCTGCGATGGAAGGTAAGACGATATACAAAGACGAAGAAACACTTGCCGAGTATGAAGCCGGATTTGAGGCGAACAAGATTCGAGGAGGACAATTAGACGGAAATATGGAACAAGACTTTCTCTCGATGGTAGATTCGATGAATCAGACAATGAAAGGGAATATATTTATCCGTTCAGTTGACGATGAAGATTTTTACAGTCGTGATTTAAAGCAATTAGAATCGGACATAGATTCCGTAAATGCTGATGTCGTAGTCATTGATCCGTTCTATTACATGGATTACGAAACAAACCGAAGTAAGACCGCAGGAGGAGACGCTGCCGAGACGAGTAAGAAACTCCGTAGATTATCCGGTAATAAAGACGTTGTAGTGTTCGCAATAACACAAGCCGAAGAAGACGATAAAGAGCAAGATAAGGACGAGATAAGAGCGTTAAAACTTCCGAAACGTAAGGAAGTAAAGAAGACGAAATCATTACTCGAAGACGCTTCCGTATTGATTACACTCGATACAGATTATCGACAAAAGTCCGGTATTATCGGAATTAACAAAGGACGTAATGGTGGCGAAGGAACAACGAAAGAAATAACGTATATTCCGAACGTAGGTATCGTAAAAGAACTTTCGATTGATGAAGGAATGTTCGGAGAGTTTTGATCGTGAGAAAGGAGCGTAAGCATGGCGAACATAAAGGTTGGCGATAGACATATTGACGTTGATTTAATGGCGGAATTAGAACCGTATGAGTTCCATCGACAGAAACGTTCTGGCGACAAGTTAATCGCCTGTTCTCCGTTTAGAGACGATGATACACCGTCGTTCTTTATCAACGCAGGAGATAGCGAGTATGCAGGAACGTGGGGAGATTCCGGGGCGTATGACGACTACTGGAAGAGTGGGAACTTCGTACAACTGTTGGCGTACTTACGCTCGGAAACTTACGAAGAAACTGTCGATTACCTAAGGTCGATATATGATTACGAATATGTAGATACGGATATACACATTGAGTTTAAACCGTTGTATGAACGTAAAGGATTCGTAGAAGTTCCGAAAGATAAGTACGAAGATAAGTCGATTGATTACGCATACTTAAAGTCGAGAGGAATTAATCCGAAAGTCATAGAGAAGAACGGTATATTTGATAACGGAAGTAGTATCGGAATACCTTGGCATGACATAAACGGAAGAGTGGCGAACATTAAATATAGAAGTAAGTACGATAAAGTATTTTGGTACGAGAATGAAGCCACACCAATCAATCGTTTAGTATACGGAATACACCATGTTGTACAGAATGGAATAAAACGCATTGTAGTATGCGAAGCAGAGATAGACGCTATGACGTGGCAATCTTCTGGAACAATGGCAGTCGCAGTAGGTGGTTCGGCTTTCAACCGAATACAAGCTGACTTGATTGTCGCAAGTGGTGTCGAAGAAGTAATACTCGGAGGAGATTTTGACGCTAAAGGACGGTTGTTGAACGAAAGGGTTTACGAGTTGTTACGAAACAAAGTAAACGATATTTATAGAGTACAAATTACGGAAGAAATGTCAAGACTTAAAGACGCAAATAATCTTGGTATAATACGATTAAGCGAGTTAAATTTCGAAAGAGTGAATAACTTGCCTACTATAACGATATAAAGGAGACGAATAAATGAAGAAGATTTTATCGGCATTGTTGATTACGGTAATTATGTTGACGGGTTGTGGCGAAAAGGCTTACGAAGATGAGGACGCAAAGTTAGACGCATATGTAAAGGAAACTTATTTCGCATTTATGCACTATTCGTATAAAGCAGGACTAAACAATAACAACGGATATGAGTTGGACGAAGTATTAAATATCGAACCATATATCGAAGCATACGGAAAAGACATTGATCCGGATAAATTATCGACAAGGGCTAGAGTATTCTACGAAGAATCACTAACGGAATTAGATTCGTTTGATAGTATGGTAGATAATGCCGAAAGAAATATGCCGGGATTTGTTAAAACACACTTTAATCAAAATTTTGGTTCAGACGGATTCATTTCTAAATTACGATCGTATGCAGATACGAAACATTATGAAGGGGAAGATTATCCGGAACCTGTATCGGTAGAAGAACTACAAAAAGGGAACTACACCGAAGAATAGTTCCCGAAGTATTAATAGTTGTCTGATAATCCAAGTAAGTAGTCGGCAGATACGTTTAAATAATCACACATTGCATACAATGTTTTAGCAGAAGGATTACCAGATGTAGCTGCCTTTCTAATTGTCGAAGAGTTAAGTCCGGTATTCCTAGAAATATCTTCATAAGTTAATCCCTTTCTATCTCTCAAAGAATTAAAACGGTCTATAAATACTTGTCTTTCGTACATTTTAACACCTCCTTAAAATAATTTTAAAAAACTTGTTGACATTAGGATTATATTCCTTTACAATAAATTTAGTTAGTTTTTGAGGCAACAAAAATTAACGAAAAAAAAATTACAAATTTTTGTCCCGGCGAAGGGTAAAAACTGTTATATGTATATAGGAGGAACATAAGTGAATAAAGAAAAATGTATTAGCTACATTAAAAGTCGGGGAGTAACCGACGACCATGTAGCAGAAACAATTTACAACGACGCATTACTTCAAGGACACAAGGCGATGAATTACCTTCTCGGAAACTTCTTCCAGAAAGATAGAAAGTACGGAAGAGATTTCACGACAGTAGAATCGGAAGAACATCTCCGATTAGACGCACCTGTTAGCGAAGAAGATGGATCGAGATTACTTATCGAAATTATTCCATCTGAAACATTAGATAATAAAAAACTGACGAACCAACGGCAATTGATTCGACAGTTGACTGATGAAGAAGATTCGAGAATGACGGCAATCATTAACGAATTTCTCAATCAAGATAAACCTACGATTACTAGCGTATCAAATAGTCTTGGCTTAGACAGAAAGCAAGTACGTAGGAAATTGGACGAAATTAAGAAACGATATAATCCCGAAATACACGTTAGTGTAGACGAGGCATTATGCTCTTAATTTCTACCGTGAGTATAACACGTTAGTCAATTGTAATCAATTTAGCTTATTACATTATTAATATACCCGAAAAATTAAAAAATAAACACGAAATAAAAACGAAAAGGAGACGATTAAAATGACACCGCAAGAAATGTTCGAAGAAATGGAATCGGCAATTGAGCCGAAACATACAGAAGTACTATACAACGGAGGGTTTAATTCGGACGATGATCCGATGGACTTTATTGAAGCAAGTCAAATCGTAGGAGGATTTACGTATGAGTAAAAGAACGGAATTAAAAATATTCGTAGGATTGATTTCGTTGGCAATGACGATAGTTGCATACCCGATAACTTGGTTCGTGCCACTAGAGTGGACACTCGTAATACTAGCAGCAATATCGACAATAACTGTTTCGATTTATTCATACGAAGAAGATTTAATCGAAAAGTAGAACCGTTCCATCATTACGATGGACGTTCTACGAAATAACCGAATGTTCTACCACCTTTTTCGTTCGGTTGTTTCGTAGAGCGAGGTACCCGTTCTAAATAATCCGTCATTGGAGACGTCCATAGTCGGAACAAATTATTAGGAGGAAATTAATTATGGCAAATTATTCAGTTGGTGTGGAAGCATTAAAACGTTTCAACGGAGGAACTTCGAATTACGAAGACAACAAGTTCGCTAAATTTTCTAGCGGAACAGAGTATACAGTGAAAGTGTTGGGCGAAGCAGACGTAATGTCGGCACGTACTTACTCACACTTTAACAATCCACGTATCACGACATTTACGGCGAAGGAGCCATCTTCTGTTCACAAGGATAGCGACGGAAACTTTGTTTACGATAATCCAACACCGTGGGATATTGTTTCGCAAGCTATGTACGATAAGTCGAAAGAAAACCGAGACGAGTTCGCACAGAAAGGTTACGCAGTTTCAGCGAAAACTAGATACGCATTTGGTTTCTACGATTTAGACGCAGAAGACTTCATCATCATTGATTTAACGGCTAACCAAGCGAAAGAAGTTTACGAAGAAATCAGTAAGCACGGAGAGAAACTAGGTCAACGTATCTTCAAGTTATCTAAAACAGGAAAAGGCACAAACACGAAAGTATCTTTAGACGTAGTATTTCCGGGAGATGAAACGGACAAACAGAAAGAAGCGTTTGAAAATGCTC
Organism: Abyssicoccus albus; assembly: GCF_003815035.1. Lineage (NCBI taxonomy): Bacteria > Bacillati > Bacillota > Bacilli > Caryophanales > Abyssicoccaceae > Abyssicoccus > Abyssicoccus albus. Next base: position 48,239 of record NZ_RKRK01000006.1, on the reverse strand, counting down.
CGGACGAGTTCCCGACAACTAAGTTCGAAGGATTATACTTCGAGAAATCTACCGAAGAAATGAAGAAGGATTTAGTTGCGATGGGTTACAAACTGGAAGACTTCGGAATTGAACCTCCGAAAGAAGACGACAACAAAGACTTGGCGGAAGATGAATTACCGTTTTAATTACAGGAGGAGATTATATGGCGAGTTATCAGACGAGTAAAGGAACGACGTCCGAGTTGATCGCACAAGAGTTACTCACGTCGAAAGGCTTTAGCGTTCATACGCCTATCTCCGACGAATCATACGACTTGATTGCGCACGAGAATGGTACGAGAGTGTCATTCCGTGTTCAAGTCAAGACGTTACAGGTTAGGACGGATAGAGAGAACGCATTGGTGGTAAAAGCCGTTAAGTCTAACGGAAGACCTTATACAGTAGATGAGGTCGACTATATTCTTGCAGTAGATTTAGATAATACGACGGGTTACTTAGTGGAAAATACCGGACAAAAAGAATACTGGTCGAAAGACTACGAAACGGCAGAACGTAAATGGTCGAAGTTGTCTTTCGGTACTAATGAATATGGAGATGTGGTTTAATGTTTAACGGTAAAAAATTGGACGAAATTAACGAACGACTTGGTTTAGGGAACGAAGAAGCGAGACTTAACAGTCGACTACAAGGAAATAGGCTTTCTAATATTTATGGAGAATTGGTTAATCTTAGAGTCGGCAGTGATGATTCGATAAAATACTTCGAAGAAATTGTAGATAGACTAGTGGATATAAATAAGACATTAATAGTAATCGGAGAATCGTTAGAGACTTCGGAAGTTAAAGTTAATTTATCGAACAGTTATTCGGAAGAAGAGGTAGAACACGACGATATTTCGGAAGAATCATTAAAAGATATTCTACAAGCCATGACTATAGTATTAGGGAGTATGAACGGTAGATTGTCAAACTTGGAAGATAACTTCGAAGAGTTAGACGACGAGGTTGAAGATTTACGAAACGCTTATGACGTGTTAGAGAAGGGGTTAGATGATAATACCGAACTTCTAACTCATAAACTAGAGAAATTAGACGAATTAGAGAAGAAACTACAACGCAAGGTAAAGTCTATGGAAAGCTTGATGTTGTTATAAATAAAAACGAAAGGAGGACGGATAAAATTGAACGTTAGACTAAATACGAACGACAACAAATCCGCCCTTACTTCGGCAATAGAGAACCGTAAGAAAGAGGGCGTTGGAGAGAGTATTTCCGACGCTTTCAATCGTATTTACGAGATGAAGAATACCGAACCAGACTTACGAAAGATTAAAGCCGTACAGGACGCAATGAATGATGGTCTTATAGGGCGAGAACAATCTTCCGTAGAGAAGGGGAAGAAACTTACGAAAGCCGAAGTAATGCGTTTGTACACGCAAGTACAGGAAGTAGAGCGAAAGAGATTGCTCGAAAAGATGGTTGAGGAAACACCGGACAATTACGAACTAGTCACTACGGAAGACCACTTACAATCGGCAGTAAATACGTTATTGGAATCGTCCATCATTGTATTCGACGTCGAGACAGAAGGTACGGACGTGTGGCACGACAGAATCGTAGGTTATGTAATGTCGACCATTGATTCGGACAAACATTACTATATACCGACAAGGCATAAGACGGAAGAATCTCAACTAGAACACGATTTAGTTACCGATAAACTTCGCCCTACATTCGAATTAGAAGACACGTTATATATCGCACATAACGCAAAGTTCGACTTGCATATGCTCGATAGAAATAATGTCGAAGTAAAAGGTCGATTGTGGGATACGATGGAAGCCATGAGACTGTTGAACGAGAATGAAGATTCGTACGCATTGAAAGTACTGGCGACAAAGTATCTTAAAATTAAATCGTACAAGTACGGAGATCTATTCGGACAAGTTGGTTTCGAAGAAGTGTCGGACTTAACTACGGCGTTATCATACGCTGCAAAGGACGGAGACTTGACGTACAAGTTATACGACTTCCAGATGAAGCATTTATCGAAAATGCCTTCGGTATTAGAGTATATAACGGAAGTAGAAATGCCGTTAATAAAAGTTATCGTAGAAATGGAGAAGACTGGATTCGTCATTGACGAGAAGTATGCCGAGCAATACGGAAAAGAGTTGAACGAAGAAATCGAACAACTTCACTCGGAATTAAACGAAGTATTTGTTCCGTTATTTAAAACGATAGAACCGGACAAAGAGTTTAACGTAAATAGTTCAACGCAGTTAAAGAAAGTTCTATCGAAGTATACTGGAAAGAATCTTCCGAATACAGACGCAAAGAAAACATTAAAGCCATTATCGAAAGAGTTTGAAATCGTAAGAAAGTTACTTCGGTACAAGGAACTCGTTAAGTTATATTCGACTTATATTACGACATTACCGAAGAAGATCACAGAGTATGATGGAAAGTTACACGCTAACTTCAATCAGAATGGTGCGGCTACTGGACGATTTAGTTCTGGTGGTGGCGGGATCAACTTGCAAAATCAGCCAGACGGAGCAAGAGCGTTGTTTGTCGCACCAGAAGGCAAGATATTAGTAGGCGCTGACTTTAAAGCGCAGGAGATTAGGTGTGTCGCCTATCTATCGGAAGAACCATCGCTAATACACGCCTTTGAAGTCGGACAAGATCCGTACGCAACAATGGCGAGTAACTTCTACAATAGACCATACGAAGAAGTATACAAGAACGAAGATGGTTCGGATACAAAAGAGCGTAAGGAAATGAAAGTCGTATGGTTGGCGACATTGTACGGAATGAGTGTTCCGTCATTAGCAGAAATGTTAGGTGTCGATAAAAATAAAGCGAAGGACTTCCAAGAAGACTTGTTCGAAAGTATGCCGAAGTTAAAGGGCTGGATTGACGATACGAAGAACTTTGCCATTAAACACGGATTTGTTTGGCTCGATAACAAGCAACGTAAAAGACGACTTCCTAAAGCGAAGGAAAGAACGTATCACATTCCATACGGGAAGTATTACGACGATGAGTTTAAGAAACAACGATTACACAATTCGGAGGTCAATCGTTCATTACGACAAGCACCGAACGCAGTCGTGCAAGGAAGTTCAGCTATCCAAACGAAAGTTACGTTAATTAAAATGTACGAAGAGTGTAAGAAGCGAGAAGGTTGGCGACTATGGTGTACGGTACATGACGAATTGATTGTCGAAGTACCAGAAGACATTACGAAAGAAGAAGTCGATGTCATTCGTAGTGTAATGGTCGACGGTTATCCTTGGGGAGAAACAGTTCCTAATGGTACGGACTTAGAGTTTATGTATCGTTGGTCTGAAAAGTATAGCGAAGAAGATTGGTTCACACGAAAATAAAACGAATGGAGATTAAAAGATGGAAACAAAAACGATTAAAGAATTACTAGACATTCAGAAAGAATTTGACGCAAGAATCCCGACAAAGAACGAGCATGACACACGTATTGCATTGATCGTAGAATGGTTCGAATTTATTAATACGTTAGAGTTATTCAAGAACTGGAAACAATCGAAAGGAAAGTCTCGTGAGACACAACTCGAAGAACTAGCCGATGTTGTAGCGTTCTCGTTGAGCGGTATGTTGATTCGAGGAGTAAGTGACTTCGATCTGTCGGCGACAGTTTTCGGACTTAATAACTTCGATGGGTATACCGAAGAATTGATTACAGACTTTAATGATGTAGGTACTTTCGAAATATTAGTGACAGAAGAAGATTTCTTAATCCATTTTGTTCTAGCATTTACTGTCGGTAAACTACTATTTTCCGAAGAAGAGTTAGTAGAAGCGTATAAACGTAAGATGGAAGTTAATCACGGAAGACAGGACGGAACACATGATACGGATAAAGGTTATACGAAGGGAGACGAGTAGATGTATACGAAAGATTTTATCGAAAAAGTTAAATCGTTTAATTGTGTTAGCGATGTATTTACGGTATTGGGGGGAGAATACATTGAGATTTACGTCTACAGCGACGAGTTTGAGTCCATATTTGCCGAGGTAGGATTAGTAAAACAACACATTATAAGTACAGATTTCGGATCTTTTGAATTTGTTCCGGATAATGAATTAAGTGAATTACTGGAAACTATTTACGAGTACGTCCAAACACCTGTGGAAGAGCGTGAGGAGCCTCAAAAGTATTTGTTTAGGCATAAGTACATGGGGAACGTTCTTGGAGATAGATTCTTAAACTTTTATAAGTACGATGGTACAGTATCGTTAAATAACTATCATTCGAATATATCTGTTAAAACACACTTCACAATCGAAGAAGCAAAAGAACTCGGAGTAACTTTCGACGAAAACAACGAACCATATGAGTGGGATATGATTCCGGTAAAGGGGGACGAGTAAATGTCATTAGCACAAGCGTTTTTAGACCAACTGAACAAGTTCCATACGTACCAAGAGCCATACGACGACGATCTAAACATTCATCTTGCAGAAGGTACAGCGAAGTATTTAAAGAAAGGTAAGAACGTAGATTGGTCGAAGACTTACTTCTCTCCATCATCGGCGTCAAAATGTCCGAGAGAGTTGTATACGAAAGGATTACGTAACGATAGAGGTTATCCTTTATACAAACGAGACAAGAAAGAGTGGAAGCCACACCAACGTAGAATTACTGCACAAGGTACGAAGATTGGCGACTGGCTACAGTACGAAATCATGTTGATGGAGAAGCATTACGAAAAGTTTACGGGAGAGAAACCGAGATTTATTTTCGCAAAGACAGAAGACGGTTATCCTGTAATGGAAGACTTCGCTTATATCTCTCGTCCTGTAGAACATAACGGACAACAGTTCCAACTCAACGGAACAACTGACGGAATATTAGTCGATACACATACAGGCGAATTAGTCATATTGGAGATTAAATCGAAACAAGAAACTCCGTCAAAGACGAATTACACACAGATGAAAGATCCGAAAGACGGACACGTCCAACAGGTTACGTGTTACTCGGAAATGTACGACATTAATCAAGCGATCATTGTTTACGTTAATACGGCTAAAGCGAAATGGTTTGCCGATGATGAAACGTTAGAGAAATCTCCGGACGTGAGAGCGTTTGATGTCGAAGTAACGCAAAACATGAAGAACGTTATTTTCGATAAGTTCGCCGACATTACACGAAGAATAAACGAAAATAATCCACCGGAATTAGACTTGTCTTCGTGGCAATTTAACGATTACAAGGAAGCTATTACGAAGACACTTACGCAAGATGAAATCGAGAAGATGGAACTACGAATATCGTTGACTAAACCATCGAAAGAGATGGCGTGGTTGAAACGGTCAATGGAGAACGCATTGGTCGACATTAAAAAGCGAAAGGAGAAATCCGAATGAGAGTACTCGGACTAGACTTGTCGTTCGCAAAGACCGGATATGCAGTATTCGACATTGATCCGGAAGACAAATCGTACAAATTAATAGACTACGGATTAATACAAACGGATTCTAAATGGTCGGATATAGAGCGTATTCAATGGACGTTATCTAACGTATCAATCTTATGCGTTCAATACCGAGTAGATAAAATCGTCAAAGAAGGAGCAGTAGTCGGTAGAGCCTCGACAGCTACTCCTGTACTAAAGACGCATGGTGCTTTCGAAAACTTCTTCGCAAAGTGGTTGCCGATACATGACATACACAATGCTACCGTTAAGAAGTATGCAAGACAAGTTGTCGATGAAAAAGGAAACGGAAAAGAAATCGTAGAGAAATCCGTAGTGTACTTATTCGGACAACTGGACGGACTTCATACGAAAAAAGGACGATACCTTGACGATGTTGGAGACGCAATATTACTTACGTTAGCTTACTCGGAATTAGTTGACGGAACCATACTTACGAAGAAGAGGAGCGATGAAGATGAATAACGATAGAGATAAAGACGTTAAGATTGCGGTAAGCACTTTATTAGCGCTAGTAGTTATCGTAGTAGTTACCGTAATGTTCAGTGTGGTTGGTACAGCAGTCGTGACGCTATTTACTCCGACGAGTTACTGGCACGACTTAAAGATATTTACAGTAGCAGTAATGGCGATTCAGTACGTGAATTATACGCTAAAGATTGCGCAAATTATGGCAACGGAGAATTACTATGAACAAAAGCGTTAAAGAAATAAAGATACTTATAAATAGTATCGTTACATTCTTTGTAGTGATAATAGCGTTGTTAGCCACGACTTTCGCAGGAGCGTTCTTGTTAAACGTAGTTACAGCCGTAATACCTTCCACGGAAGAAGTAGGCGTATTAAAATGGTTCGCTATTATTTGGATTACAGCATTTATATACAATCTTTTATCCAACGTGATGGCTCGTTCAATAAAGATTTCGAGGGAGATTTTAGATGAAGAACATTAACGTAATATACTACACGCTAAGTGGTAACACGGAATCATTCGCACGTAAGTTGACCGATGAACCATTCGACATTAAAGACGTAAATAAAACGAACCAACCTTACGTATTATTAACTCCGACATACAAGTTCGGTCAAGTACCGGACATTGTGTCGGAATGGTTGGAAGATAATCATGCGAACATGATCGGAGTTGTTTCTTTCGGTAATCGAAATTGGGGTTCGGAGTTTTTCGGTAAAGCAGGAGATATAATTTCGGAAATGTATAACGTACCTTTGGTTCGTAAAGTCGAATTAAGAGGAACGGAAGAAGATGTTGCTTATATTACCGAGTTTATACACGGATATTGAAGGAGGAATTAAAATGGAGTTATATACGTTTCAAACAATTACTTTAGAAGAGTTACTTACTAATGCGGAAGAATATAGAGGTGGGGCTGACCGAATCACAATTGGAAGTACGGACGGAGAAGTAACCGTAAAATACGAAGAAAACAAAGCTACTATCGAAGGAGATTACGACTTAAAATCGACAAAGTTTAGGGTTGATACGTACGAAACGATTACAGATAAAACTAAACTAGAAAACGTATTAAAGATTTACGAAACACCTAATGGAGAAGTTCGTACGAAAATGCACGACGGAGTTGCTTTGGAGAAATTGATTCGTGAACAATGCACTGGATATAAACTTCTGAAAGTTCATGTATTAGATTCAAAAGGAGATATTTTAGGAACGTTATTCGATTCATCTAAAGGAGGACGCTTAGTTCCAGAAGGAACTGAATTAGAAGAACCTGTAAATAATAGTTGTACCGAAGATGAGAAATTAGAAAAATTAAAAGAGAATTTAAAAAAGTCGGATTATCCGTATTGGTATATTAGTAGTGCTGTCGAATTATTCGCACAAAACTTAAAGGAGGATTAAGTATGACGACGATAGACGTATACGAAATCCATTTAAGCGATGTATTAAAAAGAAAGGGAGCGATTAGATGAGTAAGAGTTATATCGAATTAAACAACGAAGTTATGGAACGTGACGATAACGGAGAATTACAGTTTAATTCGGAGAAAGATAAGGAGGCAGTCAAACGCTACTTTATCGACCATGTGAACGTAAATATGCGATGGTTTCATTCGCTAGAAGAAAAGATCGAGTTCCTTGTTGAGAACGGTTATTGGGATTCGGAATTAATTGCGCAGTATGAGACTGGAGAGATAAAGACGGTATTTAAGATTGCCTACGGATATAAGTTCCGATTTGATTCATACATGGCAGCGTTCAAGTTCTATAATAACTACGCATTACGTGACACGAAAAAAGAACGATATTTAGAACGGTACGAAGATCGAGTGAGTATTGTAGCTTTGTTCTTCGGAGATGGAGACGTAGACAGAGCCGTAAGTTTCGTAAGACTAATGATGGAACAGAAGTATCAACCGGCGACACCTACTTTTACTAACGTAGGTAAGGATCGTAGAGGCGAGTACGTAAGTTGTTTCCTATTAGAATGTGGCGACAGTTTAAACGACATTAACATGATGAATAGTACGGCTAGACAATTGTCGAAGATTGGCGGCGGAGTTTCTGTAAATCTTTCTAAGACAAGAGCGAAAGGAGAAACTTTAAAAGGTATCGAGCAAGTTACTAGTGGCGTTGTTCCGATAATGAAAAATCTCGACCAATCATTCCGTCACATAAATCAGATGGGTTAATTAGTAGCCCCTACGGAAAGTGATTTTCGTAAGCAAACACCCTTAATTCATGGGAAATCTATAAGGAGAGACAATCATGAGCGAAGCGTTTATTGAAGAGTTTATTAAAGAAAATTTTAACGATATGAGTTTAAAGGATATGCAAAAACATTTAGGAGTTAGCGTTGGAAAGTTACAATACATTTCTCAAAAATTAGGACTTACTAAACGTAATTTATTAGATATAGACGACTTTATAGTCGAAAACTACGACAGTATGACTGTTGTTGATATGGCTAAAGAGTTAGGCGTTTCAAGAGGTACTGTTCAAAGACACGCACTTTCTTTAGGCTTGTCAAAAAATAAAGCGTTCAAACCTAATAAGTTAGAGATATTACTTCCTATTTCTGGATTAGAAAACGTTGGTATAACAAACCACGGAAGAGTTGTCAATATGAGAACTAACAAGTTATACAGGACGTGTATAAAGGACGGTTATGAGTGTTTTTCTGTACAGAATGGTGGACAAATTAAGTATAGAAGAGTTCATAAAGTATTAGCGGAAACGTTTATACCGAATCCTAAAAACAAAGAACACGTAAACCATATTGACGGTAATAAATCTAACAATTACATTTCTAATTTAGAATGGAATACTCCTAAAGAGAACGCTAACCACGCAGTCCTTTATGGTCTAGTAAAAGTGGGAGAAGATTCTACGTCTTCTAAGATTACAGAGAACCAAGCTATCCATATTATAAAACTTTTAGATGAAGGATTATCGGTAAACGAGGTTGTTGAAAAACTTCCGTACGCAACACCTTCTATCGTTAGTAAACTCAAAAATAAGTCTAGGTGGAAACACTTATTCAGAAAATAAACGAACGTGCAACGACTATCGAACAGTGAGCGTAACGTCGAGAGGATATTTCGCAATATAACTTAGTAGAGTACGGGCAAGTGTCCGGAAAAAGGGTGCGTCTAAAGTAACGATTTAGACGATGATATAGTCTATACTTTATGGCGACATAAAGCAGTCGAAAGACGTGTACGAATTAACGACTCGTACAGAATGTAATAGCAAAGAACAGGAAGTTGTTCCGTATACCTTAACGTATTCCATGCCGATATATTCGACTTCTTAGCAACGAAAAGAATCTCGGCAGACGACGACGTAAGATGTCCGACATTAAATTTAGGAGTTGTGATTCCGGATATTATGATTGAATTGGCACGAGAGAACGCTCCGATGTACTTATTCTATCCGAAGAACTTCTACGATGTTACAGGAGAACATTTAGACGAAATTGATTTATCGAAAGAATATGACCGTTTAATTAATATACCGGATTTACGTAAAGAGAAAATCGACCCTAGACGATTACTAGAGCGTATTGCAATTACGCAAATAGAATCCGGTTATCCGTATATCATGTTCTCGGACAATGTAAACCGTGTTCATGCGAACAACAATGTGTCGCAAGTTAAGTTCTCGAACCTATGTAGCGAAATCCTTCAAGCGTCACAACTATCCGAGTTTGGAGACTACGGAGAAAACGACGACGAAATCGGATTAGACATTTCGTGTAACCTTGGATCGTTAAACATTGCGAACGTAATGTCTGACGTAGAGAACTTCGTAGAAACTGTTTCGTTATCAGTAAAAGCGTTGACTAAAGTTGTACATGATACGGACATTGCAAACGCTCCGGGAGTAAGACGTGCGAATAACGAAATGAGAAGTATCGGACTTGGTGCGATGAACTTGCACGGTTATTTAGCTTCGGTAGGAATTCCTTACGAATCAGAAGAAGCGAAAGACTTTGCGAATGTATTCTTCGGACTAGTGAATTACTACACGTTAGATGAATCGAATAGAATGGCAAAAGAAACTGGTTCGACATATTACGGATTTGAAGGATCGACTTATGCGAGTGGAGAATACTTCGATAAATATTTATCAGAAGGAGTTCCGAGACCAAAGACCGATAAAGTGAAGGAGTTGTTCGGCGACTTGTTGATTCCGAATGAATCTGATTGGAGAGACTTGGAAGACCATATCAAAGAACACGGTTTATATCACAGTTATAGACTGGCGATTGCTCCTACTGGAAGTATCTCATACGTACAATCATCTACGGCTTCTGTTATGCCGATTATGGAGCGTATTGAGAATCGAACATACGGAGACAGTAAGACGTATTACCCTATGCCGAATCTAAGTCCGAAGACTTGGTTCCTGTATAAAGAGGCGTATGATATGTCGATGTATAAAATCATTGATTTAATCGCAACAATCCAACGTCATGTAGACCAAGGTATATCGTTCACAGTATTCGTTAAAGACGATATTACAACGAGAGAATTAACACGTATTCAATTATACGCACATTACAAAGGAATTAAGACGCTATACTACGTACGACAAAAAGATGTATCGGCAGAAGAATGTCTAAGTTGTGCCGTATAAAACAAGGAGGAATTTACGAATGACAAAAAAGAATTATACAGCAGGTAATTGGTCGGTTAAAGACGATCATTTTACCGAAATGTTTTTACTCCAGAATTTAAAGCAATTTTGGTTACCGGAAGAAGTTGCGTTATCTAATGACGTATTAACGTGGAAAGAGTTGTCGAAAGAAGAACAGACGGCTTATATGCGAGTGTTAGGTGGATTGACTTTACTCGACACAATTCAAGGCGATTTAGGTATGCCGGAAATTGCTTCAACTGTCGAAAGCCACCAACGTAAATCAGTTCTTACGTTCATGGCGGCAATGGAGAACGCAGTCCATGCTCGAAGTTACTCGAACATATTTCTTACGTTAGCAACACAAGACGAAATCAATCATACGTTCGAATGGATTCATGAGAACGAAAGATTGCAGAAGAAAGCCGATATTATTGCGAACTATTATAACGAAGCTAGAGGACGTAAGCATGAACAGTATATGGCGATGGTAGCTTCCGTCGCATTAGAATCATTCTTATTTTACAGTGGATTCTTTTATCCGTTGTATCTTGGCGGACAAGGTAAGTTACGTAGTAGTGCCGAGATTATCAGTCTGATTATCCGTAAACTATAGTTGCGGCTTTGGTTGGCGACAACCATCGAAAACTTATTTAATTTCGGGAACACCTAAACGAGTAATGTCGTAGGCAATCCGAAGCGAAGCCTCTACGGAGGAACGTTCAACGACTAGTCGAGAGACGTAGCCTGTAAGCACAGGCGAAACAATAAGCGTCCTTCATGGACGATGATATAGTCTAAACTCGGTAGAAATATCGAGCAGTTCATAAGAGAACGGTTGTTGTGTAGCGAACAACAACGAATGAATTGGACGAATCAATTCACGGAGTATATGTAGGACTTCTTTCGCAAGAACTCAAACGAGATAACTTTACCGAAGAAGAAATACGACACGTTGACGAAGAAGTCGTAGAGTTGTTCGATGAACTACTCGAGAACGAAATCGCATATACTCGTGAGATATACGATTCAATCGGACTGACACACGAAGTAATTGACTTTGTAAAATACAACGCAAATAAAGCATTAGCTAATCTCGGATATGATCCACGATATGAACACGATAAAGTAAACAAGATTGTATTAAACGGACTAGACACGCATAACTTGGCGATTGACTTCTTCTCGCAGAAGTCCGACAAGTACAAGAAAGCGACAGTAGAAGCCATTACAGACGATGATTTTTACTTCGAGGGCTAAATGCCCTACGGAGTATTGTCGGCGAAAGGAGACCGTACATGAGCGATTTAAACAAGCCAGTAATTCTCGTTAAGTTTTCTTTCGATATGCACGTCATGTACGAAGAAATGTACCGAGATGATTTCGAAGACTTGTTACACGAATTTATTTACGAGACACACCCGATAATTAGTTATACGAAGTTCGGAGGAATGAAAGCGTGTTTCGTGCGAGATAAACTATTACACATTTCCGAAGTACCGGAAATAGAACTCGAAGAATGGAGCGACGTATTTTATGATTGAGACGATACATGGAAACGTACAACTATACGGATTAAGAGAAAAGATGAACGTAGGTCAAGAACGATATGTCGATAGTATTATGTCGAATACAATTACGTTTTGTAACGCACCAGCAGGAACAGGTAAGACGACAGTTGCGGTAGCCATTGCGAAGTATTTGCACGAAAAAGAAGGAACAGGATTGACGTATATCTTTGCTCCGATACAAGAAGGATCGTTAGGACATCGTCCGGGAACGCAAGAAGAAAAAGAGTCGGAGTACAAAGCACCATTGATTGACGCTTTGTTGGAACTCGGAGAATTGCCCGACAATGCGATTAAGAGCGAATCAATGCCGAAAGACAAGCAATGGGTTACGGCGAAGTCTCATACGTTCATGCGTGGTACGAATATCAAAGACCAGACCGTCATTATTGACGAAGCACAAAACTTTACACGAGGAGAATTAAAGAAGATTCTGACGAGGTGTCACGATTCCTGCCGAATTATTGTGATCGGACATGACGGACAAAACGACTTAAAGAATCCGAGTAAGTCCGGTTTTGTTCCTTACTTAACGCATTTTGAACCGGAAGAATATTGTGGCGTGGTTAAGTTGACGGAATCTTATCGAGGAGAGATTTCGAAGAAAGCCGACGAATTACGTTGGGATTAAAAACGAAAAATAAACGGAGGAATAACCATCGAAAAACATAAACTGATTACAGTACTCGTAACAACGACACTATTAGCTTCATGTGGAGCGAAAGAGCAACCGAAAGAAAGGACTGATGAGAATGAGCGAGTTCAGAGCGCCATTTCTACAGAAGAACCAACAACCGAAGAACCAACAACCGAAGAACCAACAACCGAAGAACCCACGGAAGAACGTTCGTCCGAAACCGTTGTATCTGAACAAAGAGCGGAAGAAAAATCGAATGAAGTGGTTTCCGTTGAAAAACAAACGATTGAAGAACCTACTGTGGAACCTAAGACTACCGAAGTTTCTACGCAAGAAGTAGCAACGCAAGAAGTATCAACGAACGAAATAACGACGGAACAACCAACGACAGAAGAAATAACTGTAAAGGAGGTCGAAGTAGTTGACCGTAGCAATCATAGCGCTAATCATAACGACAATCATCGGAATGATACTCGCACTACCGAGAGAAGTCCATCGAATGAAACACCTAGAGAACGAACTACTGAACCGAAACAAACGAATTTAGTATCGGATAAAGGAATATCGAAACAGAATCCGAAAAAAGTCGTTAAGACTAACGCCACATACTATACGGCTTCTTGTAACGGTTGTAGTGGATTTACAGCGACAGGACAAGACGTAAGAGGTTCTACGTATGTGAACGGTAAAAGAGTTATCGCAGTTGATCCGAACGTAATTCCGTTAGGAAGTACCGTAAGAGTGACGACAGGTAACGGAGAACAATTCGAAGCAATTGCCGGAGATACGGGCGGAGCAATCAAAGGAAATAAAATCGACATACTTGTCGGAGATAAATCTACGGCACGATCGTTAGGTCGAACAAGTGCTACCGTAGAAGTCTTGAAGTAATAAACGAAAAATAAACGAAGGAGATTGAATAAAATGAAATTAATCGTATTAAAGAAAAGTAACTGTATGCCGTGTTCAATGGTCGAAAGATTCTTACAAGGAAAATTAGACGGAATTAATCACGAAATACTATCCGTAGAAGAATCAGAAGGAATGGAAGTCGCAGGAATGTACGGAGTTATGCAAGTTCCGGTATTGATTGCGTTAGACGATAACGGAGTAATCATCGAAAAGGTCGGAGGATATAATCCGGAAGCAATTGACGGAATCCTTTCGAAGTTTGGTGTCGATAATGGTTAAGACGGCATTTACTTACGCTGAAATGACGCTAATTGTCGTATTATTACTTGCGATGAAAGTCTCGTCAATTAACGGCGAGTTAGTTTCTTCGTGGTTTCTAATCGACAATTTCATTACCGTATTTTTAATCTTTTGTATCTTACGAATTTATGGCGAACTTAAAGAACGATACATTAAGGAGGACTAACGTATGAAAGGTACAGCGATTGTAACTATTCTAAGAACTGAGTATAAATGTTCGGACGGCTGTTGTTACGAAGAATGGTACGATGTAACTATCTCGATAAATGAAGAAGATATTATGACGGAAAGATATAATTGGGATTACAATGAGGACTACGTTGTAGACGCACTAGAAGCATTAGGTTACGACGTATCAGTAGAACATTTAACGGAGGATTATTAGATGAATAAACAAGTTTATTTAGCAGGAGATATGCTATCTTTTGGCGCACAACTACAACGAGAGAAAGAAGCGAAAGAAATACGTGATATTGGGTTAAAGGTGTACGCACCACAAGAGGACGAAAGTATTAACGACAAAGCGAACGTAGACAACGAAGGACTAGCCGAGAGAATTGTGCATAACGATACACACGGTATTAAGACTAGCGACATTATTGTTATCGACTGTAACGAGAACGGTAAAGGAACGCTTGTTGAACTCGGACAAATCAAAGGTATGAAGGACTTCGCAAAAATGGTTAGTGATATTAATCATGGTGTAGACGCAGGAATTTACGATCAAGATGACGCATATGACGTTATCACTAATTGGGCAAGAGACATTGTATATCAAGAAGTATTCCCACACAATACGGACATTAGACGTGCCAACACTTCGGAACAATCTGGCGACAGAAGAGAGTTCGGAGTCAATCAATACGTATATGGAGTAGCGTTGGACTTGTCTGACGGTAAAGGATTCTACGAACTGGACGAGATTTACGAAGAGTTAGAACGTATTAAATCGTCGACTGTTGATAACGACTATGACGAAGAACTCGATGATTATGAACGTGGTTATAAGCAAGGATATATAGACGCAAGTAAAATAAAATCTAACTACGAAGGAGACGAATAATTATGGTACGATTATTTACATTCGAAGAAGCGAAAGAAATCATTACGAAAGAATTTCAATACGGAAACAAGACGTATACAACCGTTCCAAACAAACCGACTATGGCTCGTCCGTGCTTGGTTTGGTACTTTGACGAAGACTTATTCGCTCAATATAACGGAGAGACGTTATACTCGGAACATAACGAACGTTACTTTACGTTAGAAATCATCGAAGACAAGGAACGAGATTACTACCACGCAAGTAAAGAACGATTAGCCGAGATTTTAGACGTTAATTACGAAGTAATCAAACGTGAAATGGAGCCGAAAGCAAAGACATTAAAAGAATACTCGACAGGTATTACCGCAAACAGTCTCTCGTTCACTAGTGACGATGTAAAGATTGAGAAAGAACTTCCTACGGTTAGTTTGCCTACGGATATTCTTTTTGAAATGCCAGAAGAAGAAGAAGAAGATGTCGTACACCACCCTACGCATTACAACTACGGAAACATTGAGACGATAGAATTAATCCGTGAGATTGTTTCCGGTTACGATGATCCGTTCCAAGCGTACTGTATTGGTAACGCAATTAAGTACCTGTCTCGTGCGCCACATAAACACGAAAATATAACGGAAGACTTACGCAAGGCGATGAAGTATATCGAGTTTGCTACGGAGAATTAATGTCCCGTAGCTTTCTCTTTGGTTGTTTTACGAAAGAACTTGTACATTTCGGTGGATTCTTCCGGAATATATTCGTAATAGTGCATACCGTCTTCATATCCAGCTTTCTTGGCGAAGTCTTTACTCGTCACATAGCTGCTTTTATCGAGATAAACTGATCCGCCTCTAGTGGTAATGATAATCGTATCATCTAGCTTATTATACGCCATGCCAATGTACGAATTCTTCCTCAAACCTAACGTTTCTATGGCTGATACGCTAAAGTAGAAACGCTTGTTCTTATGGTTAGCGTCGAAGGAAATCGTGGGGGCATGAGAGCGGTATACAATTTCGAATCCTTCTGGAAGATTTTCTCGCCAACTTGATTCGTATTTAGACATTCGTAACACTCCTTTTTGATTTTATTATACGATAAATAATAACTATTGTCAACGAAATAATAACGAATAAGAACGGAGGTTTATTTTGGGAGATTATATCAGAGAGTATTCGCCAGAAGTTGTCCGAAACTTCTTCGAGCAATACTACGAATTTAGAACATACGTAGAAAAGGCACACGTAGCACACGTCGAGATTTGGGTCGATATTCATGACGCATTAGAAGACGTTGAATTGAATGAAAACGAAAGAGAAGCGTTTTATCTATATTATCTTAACGAAGAGACTAGAGGAAATAAAACGGAAGAATTATGTTTGAGAACAAATATGAAACGTGTAACTTTTGGAAGAAATATAAGAAGATCATTAGCGAAAATAACAAACGAATTAGAGGGAACGAATTACACATATACGGACATAGAGATTCGAGAATTTTAGGAGGGGCATATGACACGAGAATTAAACGGAGTAATTGTTCCGAAATTAACCTACGATAACATTATCGAAATATCGGAACAATTGTACGAAAGAAGACGTATTGACGGAGAAGAAGTTCCGGTAGACAATCGGATCAATGATGTCGACCAACTAATACGATGGTACTATGACGAAGTAGAGTATTACGATATACAACCGAGAGCATTAGCGATATTAACTTCTTATATCCTTTACGAAAACAACAAGCGCAGGAAAGATACCGAAGTTATATCCAGAGAATACTCGTATTTAACCGACAGAAAACTTATCGAAAGAGCCACGAGAGAAGCGTCATTAGAGTTCGCTTCTAACGTTGATAGCAACGGAATAGATGTCTCTCCACCAACACGTACGTTACGTATCGAAAAAGAAGAGGCGTTAAACGTCCGTAAATGGCGTGTTAAAGATTCGCAAAAAGGATATGCGAAAGGTGTTTGATAGAGGGGGCGGTAGATGAACGTATTTAATTACGACATTTACCGTCATTTTTTCGTCCTAATTTCGGGGGGGAGTGTTCGGATCATTTCTTACGTTAAACAAACTACGGATTTTTTTTTCGCCTATAATCACGGGGGAGGGTGTCCGTAGTTTTTCTTACAGTAATTATCCTACGTTTTTTCGTCATACAGACGGGGGAGGTGCTTCGTGATTTACTTACGATAAACTTCCTACGTTTTTCTTTCGTCCATAAAGACGGGGATATACGCATGAAGTTCTTACGTTAATACTTCTCCGTATTTTTCTGTACATAGACAGGGGGAGACTTCGTTGTATTTCTTACGATTGATTAACTACGTTTTTCTGCGCCATTCTTCCGGGGGGAGTGTCGTATGAATTTCTTACGTTAAAGATACTACGGGTTTTTCTGCGGAAGGGGGTCTATCGAAAGTATTCTTATTCTATATAGTTCTGTTGTTTTTATACGGAAGGGGGAGGGCGTTTGTCTTCCGATTACTTTTCGGAGAAAGTTGTCGTTTTTCTGTCGTGTTCATATAAGCCGTTTTAAGCGTCTGTTTTTATCCGGAGGGTTATCGTACCTAAACTTCGTTTTCTCTTCGTGTGTGGCGTCTGTGTTCTTCTGACGATGTGTTACGGAGGAGATAATTAGTATGATTTGGTTCGATAGTTATTCGTAACATTACCGTAGTAATTTCGTAATATTATCGTAATACTACATCTCCGAGATCTTTGATACGTTAATATCTCCTTCGATTGTTCTTACGTTAAAGGAACTTCGTTTAAAGTAACTTCGTGTATTTAATACGTGTCTGGCGACCTACTGTACTGACGATTCTGTGACGACCTTTTACGTTAAAGTATGTCGTTAGTTTTACGGATAATTTATTACGTTGCTACATCTCCGTGATTCTTTTTACGTTAATGGGACTTCGTTTAAAGGAACTTCGTATAAAGGAACTTCGTACAAAGGTTCTTTCGATCGAGTTACGATTTCGTTGCTACATCTCCGAAAATTGCCGTTACGTTAAAGGAACTACGTGTAAAAAACTTCGTGTAAATTGACACGATTCTGTAAATCTACTTTACGTTAAAGGAACTTCGTGTAAAACATTCTTACGACAATTCAACGGAATTATATTGCTACATCTCCGATTGTTCTGATACGTTAAAGGAACTTAGTTTAAAGGAACTAAGTTTAAAGGAACTAAGTTTAAAGGAACTTCGTGTAAAGCGTTCAAAATGTTCCGTTTGTATTTTTCGTTATTATTGCCACGATTTTGTAAAACGCCTATACGTTAAAGCGTTCCTTTAAACACTGTTCAGATTTATTTGTTTCGGCTTTACTTAATATACGATTGTGTGTTCAGTTTGTTAAAGCGTTGTTATACCTGCTATACAATAATATAATATTTACGGTTGACAACGATATTTTAATGTATTATATACGTGTGTGCGCATATGTGTATTAGATGAAGAAAAAACTTTTTTAATATTTTTTAATAAATTGTGTTGACAATAGTAATATAGTACTGTATAGTTATAGACAGTTAAGCAAAGCCAAACGAAAAATAATAAAAGGTGGTAATAAAATGGTTTTTAATAATGAAGATTTAATTGAGTTTTTTGAGTTGGAATATGAAGAAAGTTACAGCGATGAAGAAATCGAAAGACAACGCAAGAACGGATTTATTAATCTAGCTTATACAGAAGATGAAAATGGAACGCCTATTCAAGTTACGTACTACCCACATGATGAAATTGTAACGAAAAAAGTCAACGGTATTAAAACGGTAGAAATTGACGCATGTAGCACGGTTCTTGATTTTGATGAATTGATAGGGATTGAATAAAAAAGTTTAAAAAAGTTTTAAAATAGTATTGACAATAGGAATATAGTACTATACAATAAGAAGTGTAATAAGGAACACGGCAACTAAGTCATATAAATATTAAACGAAAAATAAACGAAAAGGCGGAATTAAAATGATTACATTACAAGAATTGAAAGAGAAGGAATTCACGGCGGAAGAATTAATGGACATGATGAAAGAAGTCACTAGTTATAATGGAACGTTCGACAATATCGAACCATATTATATGGATAGCTTCGACGAAATTATGGACGGTTTAACGCCTACTGAAATAGCCAGACGTATGACATCAGAATTTAACATTTATGACGATTATTTTATTTTTAACGGATACGGTAATTTAGAAAGTTTAAGCGATTACGAAGTGGATAAATTAATGTTTGATAATGCCGGAGACATTACATCAGAATATTGGGAACTTGTGGACAACGGAGACATACACGACTATGAAGGATATACGGAAGAATAATAACACGAAAATAAAACGAATAATTGATTTAAAATAAAAATAATAAAAGGTGGTAATTAAAAAATGAAAAAATTTATCGAAGTAATTGAAGCGTATGAAATTGGCGAACTTAGTGGAGAAGCTAAAATTGAAGCTATAAACATTGTTAGGGATATTTACACGGAAGATGAATTTATGTGGTCAAATGACTTAGTAAAAACTTTAGAAAAGGTTACAAGCCTATTAAACGGTAACTTGTCAAACTATTCTATTGATTTATACGGAAGGTCAACGGTTGACGTCGGTAATATATACGGTGGTTATTGGTATTATGAAGAGAAAGAAGAGGAGGATTTACCAGACTTTTTGAAAGAATTTAACAACATAAAAGAATTGGCGGACGATTGGTCGTTGACGGGTGTATACACTGATAATTACGTATATAGCGCTATGAGTAATGCGGACTTATCAAAGTTGGACAAAGATAGCGACATTGACGACTTTTTGAGCGAAGTTTTAACAGAAGCAGTGGTGGACTTTGTGAACGAAATTAAGGACAACGCCTATAACGACAATTTCATCGAACAGTATAGCGCTGAAATGGGCTACAAATTTAACAAGTACGGCGCAATGGTTGACGTTGAAGGATTAAAGGAGGTAACAGCGTAATGAATAACTTAACTGAATTATATACGTTTGAAGGTCGCAGCGACTTAGGAATAAAAGAGATAGACATATGGGCGTACTCTTACGCCGACCTATATAACGAAATAGAAGAGCGAAAGGGCTATGACTTTCTTGGATTCGATTTGATTGAACGTTCATTCTTAGACTATATTGGCGTAGATTATGATGAATACGCCGAACGATTAAACGAAAATGAATTCGAAATATTTAACGAAAAATTTCACTCTACTTTTAAATCGCATGAAGAACGTGAAGCGTTTTACAAGAACGTATTTGAAAATGCTACCGGTCCAGCATACCGTGAACTGAATACGTATTATATTGTCGATAATGTGCCGGACGCTGAAATGTTCGACTTGTCGGACTTTGGAGCCGACTATATACACGGTCATACTGTCATTGAAGACCTTGAAGCGTATGAAGATATACGAGAGTTTGACCGCATAATAAGTATACTTGACAGTATTTTGTTGGACGTCAAAGACTTACAAGTCGATGAATATGGCGACTATAAAAAGTTAGTAGACTTGTATTTTAAGAACGATAAAACGGAGTTTATGGAATTACTAAAGCAGTTAGGTGGCGAACTTAATGACTAGTTTTATACTTTTGATATTTACGATTTTAGTAACTATTGTAATGTTGACGATATACATTGGCGCAGCAAACGAAAAATAATAAATTGAGAACGCTATTTAATAGCGTTCTTTTTTTTTATGCTTAAATATATAGGCGGATCCCTGCAGCGTTTTAATTAACGTTGTCCGGATCCGCTTTTTATTTTATCGTGGCAAATATAACGATAATTTTAAAACGCATTTAAAGGCGCATATTATCACGATAATAAAACGATAGACCTATAACATTAATGATTTAAAAGCGTGGCAATATGGAGCGTTTATGCGATTATATAGCGTGGTTATTGTTCGGTATATGTTGGCGCTGGTTATGTGGCGTATTATAGTATCCATTAATTTACAGTGGTATATATTACCGTGATTAAATGCCGTATGACTTTATACGCCATTTAAAGCGTCATATTAGACACGTTTTATATAAACGATATATAACACCCGTTTATAATTAGCGTGGCAATTTGGTACGTCTGTGCGCTTCTGGTGGCGTATTTATGTATGCGGTTATTTAGCACGGCTTATTATGGCGTGGCTTTGTGGCGTGGTTATATATCGGTGGTTATATATCGGTGGTATATGTGGCGTGGTTATTGCTGGTGCCGTTATTTGCCGTATTATATTGTTCGATTATATTACTGTATATACAAGCTATATTATACGTATGTATATAACGTATGTATGCAACGTACTACTCAACGACGTGCTGCATACGTATGTATGTATCGTGTGCGAATCCGTTTGATTGATAACGTATGTGTATATCGTAGTTGTGTATCGTATGTGATACGTATGTATATATCGTATGTGTGTAACGCTTGTATGTATCGTATGTGATACGTATGTATGTAACGCTTGTATGTATCGTATGTGTAACGTAAGTCTATACTATCGTATGTGTGTAACGATTGTATGTATCGTATGTGTGTATCGTATGTGTAATGCGAACGTATACGAACAGTGTTAGCGATTGTGTGACGTAAGGTTGATAACGTATCAAGTCACACGTTCATGGTAAGCGAAGCCAAGAAACCGAACCTATGTTCGTCCGTCACGGTCGCAAGTCACTAACCGAACATAAGAACGAAACACAAACGAAAGCTATCAAACGTAGTCATACCAACGGTTGAATGCTAATTCCGATGGCGTGGCTTGGTTTACATAATGTATATTATGGGAAGCAATAGGCGGAGGAGGGGGCGGGAGTGTGTTCGCTGGGCGCTATGCCTAATGTCCGAAGTTTTCGACCAATTTTTCGCAACTGGGGTCGCAAGTAATGTACTCGCAAGTAATGTCTTCGTACCAATTGTACGCAAGTAATGTATTCGTAATAAAGTAGATCGTACCAAGTGTACGCTAGAAGTATCTTTCGAAGTAACATACGTAGTAATGTACGTTAGTAACATAGTACGTTAGTAACATACGCAGTAATGTACCGTATTTTATGTATCGTATCCTACTTTACGTTATTAAAATCCCGTTGTCAACCCTTTTCGTAGTGATTTACGTAATTAATTTACGTAAGTAATGTACGATAGTACATACGAAGTAATAATACGAAAGCTATTTTCACAATGTGTGCCGTAGTTGTACAGAAGAATCTACCGTAAAACAGCTTAAACGTAAGCAATTTACGCTAATTTGTACCGAAGTTTAGTGGAAATGACGTAATAATGGCGCAGTTGATCGGAAGAAAAGGCGAAGTTGTGTCCGTAAATATTAAAATTACGTTACATTAACACGATATTTAAACGATAAAATGTAACGTGATTTTAATAATCGGATTTCAATTCGGTAATGTTCCTACGCTCGAAAATTTTCAGCAATTTTTCGTAACTAGGGTTCGGTGTAAATTTCGTAATTACTTATTCCGTTACACACTCACAGACGGACAGAGACGGGTCAATTTGCAACGAAATTACATTTTAGGTGTTATTGTATTCGGAAGTAATCTATCGCTCTTAAAACGGCTTATATGGACGAATAATGCTTTCGTATCAATATTTCGTCTATATAGGCGAAAGTTTGTTGTTTTCGTTTAAATAGACGAAAGTGTGTTTCGAATGTTGCATACGGAATTATCGGTCGGTAGTAGTTATGCGATGTAAATTTATGTAAAATCGTAAGGGGAATTCGGGAGAATATTTCGTCTAAATAGGCGAAAATTTACGTTGATTTGTCTTAATTATATTTGTAAATAAATGGGATAAATATAGTATAGTTGTATGGTAAAACCATACAGATTATATAAATTTAAAGTTTTTTAAAAGAAATTTTAATTATTTTTGAACATGAATCCCGTCACAACAGTTTAGTATTATGAGGGGTAATTACTTACGTAAGTAACTTTCGCCTTAATTAATTTCGCTATTAATAACGATAAATAATTTTCCGATTATGGTTAATATAAATTCGGTAATAAATAAAAACGCTCGTCAACAATTCGAAGAATTGTTGGAAGACGAAGTCTTCAAGTAACGATATTTAATAACGTTATTAATACCGTATATAATATAGTAACTTCGGAATAAAGAACGTTATATATTATACGGATAAGAAAACCATAGAGGCTTCGCCTCTCTATTCGAGAATCAAAGATTCTCTCATAGACGTATATAACCTCGATATAATTATTATATATTCGGTAGAACTTGTAAAGAACGGATCAATTAATCCGTAAATATATTACGCATTATTATATAAACATCGGAATACATAGAAGAAGATACGGAACACCTAATGAAACTACGAGAAAGTTGGGCAATGTTCCGTCATACATAACTGAATAAATAAACGAAAAACAAACGGAAGGAGGAGTGCTTATGAAGAACGATACATTCGATGATTTATCGGACGTGCAAAAGAAAGCAGCGGAATTATATGTTCGCAATGTAATCGAATATAAGACGGACGCAGATAACGAAGTAACGCTATTAAAGGACAAGGAAATCGCCGAAGAAGTCGGAGTAGATAGAACGACATACTACCGATGGAATAAAGATCCACGATTCCTTGAATACGTAATTTACTTATCGTTACAACAAGCTAGAAAGCACGTACCTATGTTTATCGCAACATTAGTATCGAACCAAATGGGCAAGAATCCTTCGACAAAGCAGTTAGATTTATACGCAAAGGTTGTCGGACTACTTGGCGATTCAAGTCAAGGCGATTCAAGTCCGGTATCAGTTACGTTCAATTTAACGGACGCACAACAACGTGTTAAAGAACTTCGTGAATCTAACGTTGTTCCTAACCACACGTCAGAACGTCAAATAACGACGTCTGGAGGCGATTCAGATGTCGAATAGTATAAACGTAGCATTATCGGAAGAAGGCTTCTTACGAAGCCGTGAGGAGCGTGTAGAACTACAACGAATCTTGACGGAAGAATTAACGTTACTATCGCAAATAATAGAGAACGGAAAAGCAAGTCCGAAAGAAGTTGAACGATTCTTTACAGTCGATGAACAACTTCGCCAACTCAAACGAATCAATGAGTGCGAGTTCGATGTCGCAAGATTCTCCGTAGAGTATTTCTCGGACGACGCTAATCCAGACAACGACGAAAACTTAATTCCGAAAGGAAGTAATTACGATAATATGTCGGAGTTCCACAAGGAATTGACCGGTATGTTGTCGAAAGTATCTAGTAAGGAAAAGGACGATAACATCGCTTGGGCGTGTCCTAGACGTCACGCAAAGACGGCATATGCTTCGAATATATTCCCGGTACACCAAGCCGTATATAAACATCGTCAGTTCATGGTAATCGTATCAGAGACGGCGGATATGGCAGGAACATTTATTACGTGGGGTAATCGTCAGTTTAAGTTTAACGATAAGTTAATTCGTGATTTCGGAATGTTGTTACACGAAAGTCCTTCGAAGAATGAACTCGACAACAAGCAAGAGTATGTGACGCTTAATGGCGTAAAGATAATGGCTCGAGGAGCCGGAGGGCAAATGCGTGGTATGCGTTACGGTAAGTCGAGACCGGAATTAATTATCTTCGATGATTTAGAGGGCGAAGAAAACGTATCAACTCCGGAGCAAATGAAAAAGATGGAAGCGTGGTTTAACGAAACAGCACTTCCGGCATTGGCACTCGATGGTATAGCCGTATACATTGGAACGATCCTTTGTTACGACAGTTTGCTCGATAAGGTTCTTCGGAATGATAGACGTTTTGAAGGTCGGAGATACAAAGCCGTTAAGAAGTTTCCGAGTAATACGGAGATGTGGACGAAATGGAAGAAGATTTATCTATCGGACAAAGAAGGCGCAGTTGAACAGGCGAAACAATTCTACGAAGATAATCGTCAGAAGATGGACGAAGGTGTGGAATTACTTTGGTCGGAGTATTACGGATATTATTGGTTCGTAGTACAACTCGTAAACATGGGAGCGAAAGCCTTCAACCAAGAGTATCAGAACGAACCAACGGACGAAGAGCGACAGATATTCAAGCCAGAGAACTTCGTGTATTACGAAGATAAAGACTTACTTGGAAAAGAACTCGAGTATTATTGCGGAATTGACTTCGCCATGGGTAAAGAAAAAGGCGACTTTAGTTCGATGATTACAATCGCTAAAAACATACATACAGACGTATGTTATATCGTCGATGTGTATAACGAAAGGGTACACCCGAAAGAGTTCTTAGAAGCGATAATAGATAACGTAAAGATTTATCAGTATGAAGGAATTGCAGTCGAGACACAAATGGCACAAGAGTTCTTCGCAGACACATTGTCGGACAGATTGAACGAGATAGGTTATCCGGCACATTTACGAGTGACTCCTATTAAGCAACGTACAAGAAAGTCGTTACGTATCGAAGCAATGTCTCCGGACGTAAACAACGGACGTATTCGATTTAAGTACGACCAGACGGACATTATCGGACAGTATACTATGTACCCTATGGCGCCACATGACGACATGATTGACGCTTGTGAAATGGCGTATGGATTGGCTACGAACCATGCACAAGGAACAATCTCTAACTTCGGTAATTACTACAACCGACAGTTGTCTAACGAACCAAAACACGCAAGATATTCACGATATTTAAACAAATTAAGTTACGAACGAAAGAGAGGAGGATAACCTATGACGGCACCAGACTATAACTTGCTTACTCCGGCAGTTCTTGATTCGTTATTAAAACGACCGATTGAAAAAGCATTAGGAGAACGTGAGATAAAGCGTATTAACGATATATACGCAAACTACGATTATTACAACGGAAAGCAAGACGTCAATGAGTTCGGACAGTATATTTATCCGACGGAAAGTACCGATAGAAAAGGTCGTGATTTTGAACCGACTAGGTATTGGACGAACTACTTTAAAGCATTTATCAAACGTAAGTCACGATGGCAAATGGCAGGTCAACATAGTATCGACGTAAAACCTACGAAAGACGATAGAGCGTCTAATGAAAAGTCTCAAAAGGTCGAAGACTTGCTTACGAAGTTGTGGCACGATAATCAGATGGACGCAAAGAAAATGCAAATCGCACGGGATAGATTGATCGCCGGAAGTGTTGCCGTCAAATTATCGTTTAATCCAAGAACGGGAAAATTACACTGGATATGGCATAATGCGTCAGAAGTATTTCCGATTTATTCTAAAGATGGATTTCACGATTTAATTGGTTGCGACATTATTATTGCGCAAGAATCACGAGAAGAAGTTGACAGACTAGAGTACGTAAGACAATCATTCCGATTAGACGAAAGTAGAAACGAGTGTTGGGTTGACGAAAGAGTATTCGATGAAACGTTACAGGAAATCGAAGTTATCCAAGATAAAACGTATTTAGGATTCGACTTTATTCCTATGGTTATGTTCGATGTAGAAACCGTTAATTCAAATACTACAAACTTCGACGACCTAGAGGATATGAAAGTTTTAACACGAATTTTAAACGATATGATGGAAGACGCAAACGACTCATTGAAGTTTGAGATGTTTAGTATGACGGTTATTAAGAACGCTAAATTAGATAATCCGGACGACATCGTAGTTGCTCCCGGTTCATTGTTAAAGGTTGATTCTGCACAAGGCGGACACCCAGCAGACGTAGAATCGGTACAGAACGGATTCAAATGGAAAGAAGCGTACAAAGACCAGTACAACCGAATTAAATCGGCATTGCACGAATTAAGTGGATTACCGATGATCGTTCCACAAGAACTTAATTTCGGTGGTATGAACGACAGAGCATTGCAAGTCTTGTATCAAGATATTATCCAAGAAACGCAAGAACATTGGTTAAAGTACAACGAAGATTTTAAAGAGTTATTCGAGAAATCACTAATGTATTTACAAGCTAGAAAAGATTCGAAGAAATTTTCGTATGATAAATCTACCGTAAGTTCTGTCGAATTGTCGGAGTTAGACATTTCAATGAACTTCATCTTACCGTTACCAGACGACAGAGAAAACCTTGTAGACCTACTTACGAAAGAAGTTGACACAGGGTTCGAATCACGCAAGAACGCTATGAAGCGACTAGGCGTTAAGAATCCGGGAGAGAAGGAAAACGAGATTTTCGAAGAGTTAATGCAACAACGAAACATGGACGACCCTTTGGGCGATGGATTACGTAACTTACGCAATTCGGCTACGTCTCCGATAGAGGAAGAATTGACGGAAGATAACACGATACCCCAAGAACAGGAAGAATTGATGGACGAGGAGTAAATCACTCGTTCCTTGACCGAACGTTAAGTCGCTATAAACTAAACGGAATTATTAACGGTCAGACGTGACCGGTTCAAAATACAGGAGGAAATAAATATGAATAAGACAGACGATAAAACACTAAAGATTAATTTACAATTTTTCGCAGAAGGTGGAGACGAAAGTTCTACAACTTCGGACGAACAACCGAAAGACGAGACTCCGAAAGTAGAAAACGAAGAAGTCGACACAACTCCGGAAGATACTAACGCACAATTCACGCAAGAAGATATGAATAAATTAGCGGCTAAAATTCGCCGAGAAGAAAAAGAACGTTACGAGAAAGCTAAGCAAGACGCAGAAGAAGAGGCTCGTAAGAAAGAACTCGAAGAAAACGAACAGTATAAAGAATTGCTAGAAGACGCTAATAAAACTATTGAAGAATTGAAGCGTGAGAAATCCGAGAGACAACGTAGTGATTATATCGTAGATAAGTTGTCGGAGAAAAAACTTACTCCGGAACAAATTAAACGATATTCAAAATACGTTACAGGTCAAAGCGAAGAAGAGTTAAATGAATCTATCGAAAGTGTTTATCAAGATTTCATTCAAGGTACGCAAGAGGCTAAAGGCGATCCAAGCGCTGGTTTCGGTGTAACACCGGCTCAACCAAAAGCTAAAACAGATGAAGATTACGGTAGAGAATTATTCGAAAGACTAAAGCGATAATTTATTGTCGCAAATAAAAATTAAAGGAGAAGATTATTAATGGCTTACACATTAAAAGCAACAGAGCAAGAATTTCGTAGTGGTAAAAACATCTTAGCGTCAGAACACGTTCAATACGTACATGGTGGCGCAACTTTAGACGGAACTAAATTTCCAGAAGGTTTAATCGAAGTAGGTACGTTGATTGCACGTAACGACGATACTGGTAAATACGAACCATTCTCGGCAACAGACGGATTCCAAAACTTCTACATTTTAAACGAAGACCACATTCACGATGGAGAAACAGACGCAGTTTCTGGCGCAGTAATCATCGAAGGTTCAGTTTACGAAGCGAAGTTACCTGTTGAAGTACCATCAGAATTTAAAACAGCTAATCCAAACATTCACTATGTAAACCACATTCCAAACGCATAATAAAAACGAATAAAAACTAAAATATATTTAAAGGGGAAGATTATTAATGGCTTCAATTACACAATACAGAGAATTTCAACCGAAAGCATTAAAAGGAGTATTAGACGCTTCAATCGAACAATCAGAACCAACATTCGCTGATGAGTTCGTAGGAAACGAAGTATCTTACGACATTCGTTTTGCTTACGATATTATCCAACGTAAACAACACATCGCAGCTATGATTGGTTTAGGAGCGGAGAAACCGGTAATTGACCGTCACGGTGCTGCTAGTCGTATGGTAGAGTTAGCACACTTCGGTTTAAAAGACATCGTTACAATCGAAGAGTTATACGAAATCAATGCGGCACGTAATGACGCAGACCGTCAAAACCGTATCAACCGTTTATTAAATCGTTCTGTTGATTTAGTAAATTACTTACAATTACGTAAGCGTGTTGAGAAAATCAAGGCAGTAGCTTTCGGTTCAAACACTTACGATAAAAACGGAGTTAAAATCGAATTAGATTACGGAGTTCCAGAAGACCACAAAATCGCATTGACATCTGGTAATGACTGGAGCGACCTTGACCGTGACATCATCGGAGATTTAATCGGTTGGGTTGAAACGTACAAAAAGAATAACGCTGGTAAAGCACCAGAAGCAATGTTAGTTTCTCGTAAAGTATTCGGTCAATTAGCATTAAACAGAACGTTAATCGCAGAAGCTGGTCGTCCAGAAACTGCAACACGTATTTCAGAAGCAGAGTTAAACGAAGTATTAGGACGTTATGGTATTCCGACTATTAAAGTCGTAGAAGAAACTACGTTCACAGTAAACGACATTTATACTGGCGAAGATGAAGTTATCGAAGTATTCCCAGAAAACCGTGTAGTATTCATCGCTAAAGGCGTAGGTAACTTCATTACTGGACCTAACCCAGACGCACCAAACATGGAACCTATCGCTACGTTAGAGGCGTACAACGAGCGTACACCACGCCGTGACATCATCGAAGTAGCAGAATCTGGATTCGTTGTTCTTGACAATCCTTCATTATTATTACACGCAGATGTAATAGAACCATCTGAAACAGTTTCAGAGCCTGTTACAGAACCTGTTACAGATCCTGTTACAGAAACAACACCATAAATCACGGAGGTATTGATATAGATGGCTAAAGTAAACGTAATTACGAAAGCAGTTATCGACGGTAACCCCGTCGGTTCTGCTATTCAAATAGACGAAAAAGATTTCGCTAGATTCGAGAGTATTGGTTACGTTGTAAAAGACGAGAGCAAGAAAACGACAACTAGAACACGTAAGAAATCTACGCCAAAGAAAGTCGAAGAAAATAAAGACGAGAAGAAGTAACTGATAGGAGGTCGTTGGTTTGAATAAAACGGAGTTAGCTACCAAGCTAACGGTAACGGAAGAAGTTGTTGACGAGTTTATTCTCGCCAACGGCTTTGATGTTACTTTAGAAGATTTTGACAGTAGGCAAACGTATTTAATCAAGTTGTATTCGGAATATATCTCGGCGAATGAAGAAGCCGCAGAGGCACGTAAAGGATTCCGTTATCAAGATGGCGAAGAGATGGTCGATAAGTCGAAACAATACGAAGCATATCGTAGATACGCACTAGACTTATACAATCGTTGGAAAGAAGAGTTAGACGAGTATAACGACGATAAAGACGCTGGAGGGTCGTTCTTCGTACTTCGCAATAGAGCAGGGTGGTTGAATGAAAGAAATCGCTATTAAGGTCGAAGAAATATCCGAAGAAAGCGAACAACAAATCGTCGATAACTTAGAGACGTTAATTGCACGAGTAACTCGTGTATTAAAGAATAACGCTACTAAAGAAACGGTAACACTTCAAGACGGTACGACGAAAGATATAACGTCGGTTAAACGACAGAAACTTCGTGCCATACTTTCCGAGTTACGATCAATCGAAAAAGAAGTAGAGAACGTTGTTTATGACGGAGTATTGTCTTCGGTAGAATTATCTATCGTAGCAACAACTTCGGCATTGTCAGACGAGTTAGAGAAGGTAGAGTCGATGGATTCGAAAGAAGTTGTCGAAGAGCCAGACGAAGATAATTTCACGTTATCAGACAAGGCAGCATTTACCGCACTCACTTACTCGCAGTTGTTACAGAAAAAGATTCGAGAATCAATCAACCGTGGAGACGCATTAGACGGAACAATAGCTAATGTAAACGAAGCGTTGGAAGAGAAACAGTGGGTATTGCGTAGGCTAGTGGTCGATGAATCCTTTACGGTTTATCGAAGACAGTTCGTCAATGTGATGGAAGATAACGGACTCAATTGGTTACGAATACACGAAACATTCCCACGACACCCAAGACGTAAAAGTCACGAATGTTATTTCTATGCTAATGAAGATAAGTACGGTAAAGGTGCTGGAGTCTTTCGTACAACTGATACGAAGATATACAAACCGCACTTACAATGCACGTCATGGTTAGAAATCGTATATGACGACGAAGGAGGTAGCGAATAATGTTGACCGAAGAAGACTTACAGTTTATCAAAGATACACGAGAAGAAGTTATCGCAAACAGAACGGTGGATATTATCGTTACATTCGCCACAGAAGGCAAAGAGAATCCGTTTACGGGCGAAGTTTCGTCAGTAGAGTACGATAAGACCTTACGTTCAGTTGTGACCGATAGAACGTCTCGTGTGGCTGCACAAGACCGTATCTATCAAGGAGAGTATATCGAACAAGGCGACTTGTGGTTCTCGATAGATATAGACGAGTTTAGTGCGGAAGACAAACCACGAGATATGAAGTACGTTATCCATGACGGATTAAAGTATTCGGTAAGTTCGCACGATCCGAAAGGTATTGGCGAGATGGTTACTCGTTGGGAGTTCGTCGGGAAGAGGGTGTATTAATGGCGAGAAAGTTAGCGAAGATACGTGTAAGAGGTATGACAACGTTAATGCGTGATATATCTCCCGTAAAAGCTACGAAAGCATTGCGTGAAGTCGACAGAGAAATCGGTTTAATCGCTGATGAGTTGTCGAATAAGATGGCTAACGACGCTCCGATATTAACCGGTGCGTTAAGAAACTCGTTATTAAACGGAGTTATGAAGACGGGAGACTTACAGTATGACATTAACGTAGACCTCGACAATGTTCCGTACACATGGCGACAGAACTACGAACATAAAACTAAACGTTATTTCATTACTCGTAACGCTAAGATATACGACAAAGGTTTCGGACAAAGATTGCAAGAAAGGCTTGATAACGTATGGTAATAACTTATTACGAAATTATCGGAAGCCTTCGACATTACTTACAGGACACTACGAACGTTCCTACGATTTGGAAGTATTACGGATATTCAAAACCAGATACAAAGCCATTCGCAGAGATTGAATACGTAGTAAGTACCGAAGATATAAAGACGAAGACGAAAGAGTTAATCACGGAAGACATTACGTTAGTTATCGGAGTTCATGGAGGCACAATGTCCGAGATGTCTTTAGCGTATAAAGATATTATTTCGATATTACGATACGGTAACATTCCGATATACAACGAAGGTTTCGAAAAGATTGGATCGTTTTCTCCGGAAGTTGAGAACGTCTCTAATATTATGTTTGGTACGCATGAAGAAAACGAAGGTAATACACACAGATTATATATAGAAGTTTCCGTGCCTATTTACCACGTAAAAGAACGTAGGTAGACACGAATTAAAAACGAAAAGGGGAAATAATTAATGGCAATTTCAAAAGGTTCAAAGACGGTATTGTTCTTCCAAGCAATGGACGACGCAAACACAAACGGTAATGACTTACGCTTAGCGTTCCAAACGGAACACCAATTCAATTCAGAGCGTGAGACTATCGAAGAGTCTACTAAAGACGGAGTAGTTAAGGAATCGGGAGAAGTAAACGCTAATATCGACTTAACTTGTTACGTAGTACGTGACGACGCTACTTACCTTCTTTTAGAAGAAGCATATGACGCAGGAGAAATTATTCAAGCGTGGGAAGTAGACATTACGGAACAAACTGATTCTGGTAAATATCCAGCAATCTACGCACAAGGTTCATTAGGTAGCTTCAACCGTTCTTCTTCTGTTGATTCATTCACAGAATTATCAACGACATTCAACATTAACTTAACGCCACAAAAAGGCGAAGTTACTTTAACTCCAGACCAATTCGCAGCAGTTCAATACGCTTTCCAAGACTTCGGAGAATTAGCCGGAGGAACAGCAACAGCACCAGAAGGAGTTTAATAAGAGAAATAAAGTCGGACATCTTGTCCGGCTATACATATCTTTTGCACGGATAACTTCCGTGATACATAGCTACGAAATATACATCGTAGCGAAATTACGGACAGACGTGTCCGGTTCAAAATACAGGAGGAATTAATTATGAACATTACTATCAAAAACAAAGAGTACGAGTTACTATTCGACATTGGATTCGCAGAAACACTTGACAAGAAATATTCGGCTAAGCAATACATCGGAGAACATACGGGAGTAGAGTTCGGACTAGGTGTACAAATGATTAACGCTAAGCTATTAGCCGGGGACATTAGAGGAATTAAAGAAACGATTAAAGCCGGACTTGAAGACGTTAAAACAGTTACGTATTCAGAGAAGGACTTAAATAAAGCAGTATCAGAAAAGGCGAGAGAACTTGGTGGATTCCAAGCATTAGCAGAAGAGTTAAGGAACGGTATCATTGCGTCGGGTTTGTTCAATCACATCTTCGAGACAGAAATGACCGAAGAGGAAGCGAAGAAGATCTTGACGGAGAACCAAGACGCCAAGTAAAGCCGACAACATATAAAGACATAATTTCTAACGCATTTAGATTCCTAGGTATTAATGACGTGAACCAACTCCGTAGACTTACGTTTGCGGAGTACACGGCTTTAATGGACGGATACAAGAAGAAGAACGTAGACGACATCGAGAAAATGCACCTCGAAGCATGGTTGCATGAGATTGTCGGTCAAGTTAAAAAGAACGGTAAACCGAATTATCCTAAGTTCGAAAAGTTCTTCAAACGTTCAGATTGGGAAGATAGAGAAGTTACAGAATACGACATAGAAGCTATCGAAAAGTTCTCTGATTCTAAACAGAGAGCCGAGGCTTTATTAAGTGGTAATTTGAGTTTCTTAGAAGACGAAAAAGATTAACGAAAGGGGATTAAATAATGGCAGTAAAGCATACAGTAGCCGCTAGGTTGGTAGCCGATACGGGTCAGTTTATTGCGGGATTCGCAGCCGCAGAAGCAGCCGTGAGAAAGTTTAACGGATCATTAGTAGGCGTTCGTGCCAACGAAGCAGTTAGTAGCGTAAACAATATGAACCGTTCTTTCGCACAAACGGACAAAGACGCCGGTAAGGCTGCGAGACAACTAGACCGATTTAACAGAACAGCGAGAGGTTTCTCAATGGTCGGAATGGGTGCGGCGGTTGCTGTTGGCGCTGCCGTTCAACAATCCATAAAGTCTTTCTCGGGTTATGAATCGGCGTTTGCCGGAGTTAAGAAAACGGTAGAAGCAACGAATACAGAGTACCGTGAACTTGACAAAACATTCCGAAAAATGTCAACTCAAATGCCGGCTACATACGAAGAAATTTCGAAAGTTGCCGAGATGGCAGGACAACTAGGGGTTAAAAAAGATAGTATTGCCGACTTTACGGAAACAATGATTCGATTAGGAGAATCGACTGTACTATCGGCAGAAGACGCAGCAACAAGTATTTCTAGGTTTACTAACGTAATGGGTACGTCAATGGACGAAGTAGATAATATAGGTTCCGCTTTAGTAGACTTAGGTAACAACTTCGCCACTACCGAAGATGAAATCATGCAAATGTCTCTAAGACTAGTCGGTATGGGTAAACAAATGGGTATGTCAGAATCAGACGTACTAGCACTAGCAGCGTCAATGTCTTCCGTAGGTATTAAAGCCGAGATGGGTGGCTCGGCGATGTCACGAGTAATGACGAAGATGAATAAAGCGTTACAAAGTGGCGGTAAGGAAGCACAAGCGTGGGCAGACGTTATGGGACTCTCGGTAGAAGAAGCAAGTAGACTTATGAAAGACGACGCATATGAAGCGTTAATGGTATTGCTTGAAGGATTCGAAAAATCTTCCAAAGGTGGAGCTAACCTAGACCAAATATTAGGGGAACTAGGTTTAACAGAAATAAGAGAAGTCGACACATTAAAACGTTTAACAAACGCAACAGACCTTTCAAGAGACGCTAGAGATAAAGCCGGACAGTCTTACAAAGAGAATACGGCATTGGTCGAAGAATCTAGTAAGAGATTCGAAACATTCGCTTCACAAGTGGAAATGGCTAAAAACAAAGTGAAGAACATTTTAGCTAATTTAGGAGAATTGTTCGTCAAAACTTCTGATGATATAGGTGGAGCGATTAACGGAATATTAGACTACCTAGAGGATATGACGAATAAGTTCTTTGACGCAGAAGGTAACGTAACAGAGTTCGGTAAAGCCTTCGCAGATACGGCTAAGACTATCGGAGGTATTACTGGAGTTCTTGGTCTTGCAAGTGCGGCGTTCTTTGCTTTCGGACCAAAAGGAGCCGTTACAGTCGCAGTTCTTGGAGGACTAGGCTTAATAATAAAAGGAGTTAGTGACGTTAAGAAAGAGTTCTCTAAAGGCGATTTAGAGAAGAGTATGGGTAAAATCGAAACTATATCCGATGAAACTTCTCGTAATTCAGCTAAAAGTTATCTTGAAATGAAAGATAACATTAACACGTATATGGGTCAGTTAAAGACTCAGTCTGGTAAAGAAGCCGAAGAAACTCGTGGTAAAATCGTTGGAGAGTTCGAAAAATTAGCGAGTGAAGTTACTCGTGCGTTAGATAAAGAACAAGCAGAAATAGAAGGATTTATAGACGCAGCGATGGAAGGTGCGACAGAACCACAGAAGCAAGCGTTAATTAAGACTCGTAATGAAGTCGAGAAGCAATACAACGCTATGCGTGAGCAAGTTTCTCAGCACCATAAGACGATTACTAACGTTATTAAAAACGAAACAAACGAACAAGGTCAGATTACACAAGCCGGTATGCAAAAGATGGCAGAAGCTGTTTCCGGAATGGACGCAAAGTTCGGTACGGCAGTAGCAGGTTCCGTTCGTGAACTCGGAGTTTTAGGTGCGGAGTTAGATAAGATCGTTGTTACTGGTTCTCCGAAAGAGATTCAGAAGCAAATGACTGAAATGGGTAAAAACTCGGCAGACGCTATCGGAGAGTTATCGAAAGCACAACGCAAGCAAGCCGAAGAAATTAAGACTTGGAATTTAGCCGAGGAAGAAAAGCAACACTTACTCGCAGCAAGTGACGAGATGTACGAGTCCGAGAAGTTAGCTATTTATCAAAACTTAGCGGCTCATGAAGAGAGAGCGCAAGAAGTTGACGAGAATATTAAAGCAACGGAAGGATTATCAACGGCTCAACAAAGTGCGTTAGGAACTTACGAAGATTACCGAGGTGTAGTTAAGAGTGCGTCAGAAGGTATGGAAGTACAACGTAAAGCATGGTCTCGTGCTAATGACGCTTTAGATGAACACGTAAGTAAGATACGTAATATGTCTCGTGATTATGGCGACTTCAAAACACGATTAGTGGACTTAGGAAACTCTACGCAAGAAGTTGCCTTCGATATTGGGGAAGGATTTGTTTCTAAGGTAGAAGAAGGCGTTCAGTACGTTGACTTAGGTAAAGCCGGAGAAATGAAGTTAGAAGAGTTTATCGAGAAGTTTAAAGCCGGAGAAATTTCAATGGAACAAGCCGGTCTAGCACAGATAAATGCTTTCCGTAATATTATCGGACAAGAATCGTTATCAGAAGTCGGAACACAAAAGATAAACGAATTTGTAACTTCTTTAAAACAAGGAGAAATGTCGGTAAAAGAGTTTGCAAGTCAGTTCGGACTTACATTTAAAGAAGGTATGAAAGTCGACTTAGGACCAGCCGGAATTATGTCTATCGAAAAGTTCCAAGCAGGACTTCAATCCGGAGAATATGGTGCGATGGAAGTCGCATACTTAATGACCGAAAACCTTGCTACAGCATTAACGAAAGACTTGTCCGCAGTAGGTCAACAAGATATTCAAACGTTAGCTTCCGGACTAAGTTCGGGAATGATCTCGGTTGACGAAGTAATGTCGGCGTTAGACGGTAAGGTCAAAGAGGGCGCAACAATTGAACTCGCAGGACACGGAACGCAAACAATGCAATCGTTAGTTGCCGGATTACAAGAGGGCGAGATTTCAGTCGCAGAGTTCCTTACGGGAGTAGAAACGTTAGTTAAAGACGGATTAACGATGGATATGACCGAAGAAGGTAGGAACGTCTTAGAAACGAAAGCTAATGGTATTGGCGAAGGTATTCCATCGTTAGTCATGAAAACTACCGAAGCGAGAACGTCTGTCGAAAATGAGTTAGGTAAAACGACAGACGGAGGCGGCGGAGATAACTCGATGAGTGTTTTCGAACAATCAATATCCGGTAAAATGCCGACATTAAACGAAACTGTCTTAGGTGCAAAAGGTTCCGTAGAGGATACTCTCGGAAGCACTACAGACGGCGGTGGCGGTGCTGGTTCGATGGATACTTACGGAGGTAGTATTAAGAGTAAGTCTGGCGAAGTTAATCAGTTAGCCGAAAGTGTTCGTCTCGGAGTAGAAACAGCGTTAGCTAAATACGCACAATTCGGAGTTATCGGATCTGATTCCGGTAGCGAATACGCCGGAGGAATCGAACAAAAAGCAGCGTTAGCAACCGCAGCCGGAGATACGTTAGGATTCGGAGCATTAAACGGAATCATGGGAGTAGCCGGATTTGATTCAGAAGGTAGTGAAGACGGTTCAAACTACGCTAGTGGAGCAGAGAGCAAAGTTGGCGAAGCAAAAGGTTCCGGAGAGGGACTTGCGTTAGGTACTATCAGCGGAGTTAGACTCGTAAACCTATTCTTCAAAGAAGGTGGAGAAGATGGTGGAGAGTATAAAGACGGAGTTCAAAACGTCGTTGGTGCCGCTAAGGCAGCCGGTAACGCTATCGCAACTAGTGCGAAAAATGGTATCTCGGCTATTTTCGGATACTCTAACGAAGGACGTAGCGATGGTAGAGAATATAGCGATGGAGTAAACGGACAGTCTGGTGCCGCTAGAAACTCTGGTCGAAGTGTTGCACAAAGTAGTAAAAACGGAATGGGTTCTATCGGAGGAGCATATTCGCTAGGACGAGATTTAGTTTCGGGATACATTCGAGGTATTCAATCGTTAGGAGGAGCTGTTTGGAGTGCCGCTAAAAGTATAGCTTCTCGAGCGTGGAGAGCCATTAAACGTACTCAAAAATCGAACTCTCCGTCGAAAGTAACGATGGGGTTAGGTAACGACTTTGGAGACGGTTATGTTCTCGGAATTGAAGACCGTCAACGTAAGGTCGCTAAAATAGCCGGAGACATGGCAAAGTCTGGTATGGACGCATTAGGCACTAACCACTTAAACAGAAAGTTCGGAGAAGTGAACGGTTCTATGAACGCCAACGTAACAAGACGAGTGAACCAAACGATGAACTTAACTAATAAACAACCGGCTTATATAACGGTAGATATTGGCGGACAAGAGTTCAGAAGATTCTCCGATAATATACATGATGAAAATAAAAGAACGGTAAGAATAAACGAAATATATAGCTAATAAAAACAAAGGAGGAGGAAGCGCATGAAATATTCGTTTGTAGAGTTCGGTCAGAAACAACAAAATGAACCGCTTTCTCTTCGGTTGGTTATAGATGGAGAAGTTTTTGACGACATAGTATCTGATGAAACTTCTTCATTCATCACTACCGGAGTAATTGGAAGAAATCAATTAAGCAAAAGTTTAACCACGTCTAAACCGTTAGCTTATAACGGAGAATTATTAACAGAACAAACGTTAAATCCTAGAGAACTTACTGTTTTCGGTAGAGTTAAAGGAGATAGTAACGAATCGTTTAACGAGTTAATGAGACGAATTAAAAACAAATTATATAAAGAAATAGTTGAGATAAGTTTTACGGACGAGAGATTTATTTATTACGGTACATTGTCCGACATAATCGAAGAGGAAGAAAGAAGTAATAATCTTCCTATACAACTAAAGTTCATATGTCACGACCCGTTCAAATATACGCCACAAAAAACGTTCAACTATTCAAACTCAAGCGTATTAAACATCGACTCAGATTATCCTGTGAAAGCGAATATCGGTATCACTTATACAGAGCCAGTTGACGAATTCACGATTACGAATACATCAACGAATAAAGTTTTTAGATACAAGTCAGATGTAGCGAATACTAAATACGAGGTTATGTTCCCTCATAATGATGTTGTGGATAATTTAGGGGCGAGTATTAGCAGCGGAGGAAACGAAAATCTATTAAAAGATAGTAATAATTTTGAGAACTACACCGCTTATACAGGGTACGACAGAACAATCACTCAAAACTACGCTGTTGAAGAATGGGGTACAAATGACGCCACTCGATTGACTTATGTTCCGAACTCTAATATAAGCAAAAATCCATATAGTGGTTTATCTACTACACCTAGAATTTATGGTGTAGGAGAAGAAGAGATGACTTTTAGTTATTGGGTTAAAAATTTAGGGGATAAGCCTTTTAAATTTAGGTACAACGGTTTTAGTGCGAACAATGTTTGGCTACAACCGGGAGAACAGAAACGTATCATATCAACAGGAGTAAACAATGTTGGAACAGTCTCTTTCCAACACCAAATTTATCCAGAATCAGTTGGAGACACTGTTGACGTTGCTTTATGGAGAGCGAAGTTAGAAGTAGGTAGCCAATCGACTGATTGGTCGGTATCTCCGAAAGATATAGAAAAATCAAACAGTCTCACGCAATACATCTCACTCAACAGCGATTTAGAAGATTTCACAATCGACAAAAGCGACCAACTCGTCATTCGACCTGTTCCAAACACGATAAATATTAGTTACGAGGGAGTTTTCTTATGATTTATTTATTCGATAGTAAAAAACAACTTAATAAGATTATACCTCGTAATAATATCATCGAGGCATTACAGACGATTGAATTAAACGGACTTTATACGTTTTACATGGAGTTACCGTTATTTCATAAAACAAACAAAGGTCAGATATTCAATCACAAGAAGTCTGTAGATAATGCGACTTTTATCGGACATTTTGACAAGCAAGATAGATTTCAATTGTACAAGATACATGACCGCATTGTTCAAGACGATAGCTTAATTGTCGAGGGAGTTCATCTGTTCTTTGACGAGGCTTTGGCGGGGGATATTATACGAGACAAGAGACCGACAGACGATACGGCAGATGTAGCGTGTGATGTAGCATTTAACGGAATTGGTTGGCGAGTGACAGAGTATGATATAACTACGCCAAAATCAACGAACTTTTATTACGAAAGTCCTTCTGAATGTCGAACTAAAATCCTCGAAACGTGGAACGTAGAACTCGATTACAGTTTAACGTTTGACGGTCAGAAGATTGTATCGAAGAATATCCACGTTAAGAATAAACTAGGCGAATGGACTGGTAAGCGATTTGCTTACGGCTCTAACGTATTACAAATCAGACAAGAGCAGTCGGACGCAGAAATTGTAACGGCGGTAATTGGTCGTGGTAAAGGCGAAGAAGTCGGAGACGGTTACGGTCGTAGAGTTAATCTCGCTAACATGAGCTGGTCTAATGATGTCGTTAAAAAACCTTACGCACAAGACTATATCGAATTACCAAGTGCGACTGATCAATACGGATATTACGAAAACGGAGTATTAAAGCCTCGATTACAAGTCGTTGTCTTTGAGGACATCGAAAATAGAAGAGAGTTAGCACAAGCAACGTATGAGTATCTAATTCAGAATTGTGTTCCGAAAGTAAGTTACGAAACTGATGTAGTATCTGTTGGCGACTTAAATCTCGGAGATGAAGTCGGAATTATATACAAAGAAATTGACATATTACGAAAAGCCAGAGTGCAGAAATTAGAAGTAAACTTATTGAATACTGAATTAACTAAAATATCTCTAGGAGATTATCAGTATTTTAAAGAAGATAAAGCGAAAATCAACTTACAGAAAAAGATTGATAGAGTTGAGCAAGATACAGTCGACTACATTACGCAATTAAAACTCGCTTTTGATACAGAGTATAATGCTCAAACGGAGTATATCGAGGATAAATTTAACGAGGCAGTCGATACTGCACAAGCAGAAGTTAAATCAGCGGAAACTAGAATGAATACAGTCATTGATAACACTCGAAAAGAGTTAGAGAACGACATATCAACTGCGAAACAAGACGCTATCGAACAATCAGAAACAAATGCTAAATCGTTGACTGATAGCGTGAGAACAGATTTAAACAGTGCAGAAAGTCGTATCAATACATCGTTGTCTGATTTAGGTAACGACATATCAGACGTTGACACGAAAGTGGTTAATGTATCGAATGATCTAGCGACTAAAGTTGATAAGTCGATATACGACACTACGATTAGCGATTTAAAGACAAGTGATACTTCGATAAAAAAAGATATTGCTAATGCTAAAAAAGATTTAAGTAATGCGAAGACTGATATATCTAACGCTCAAAACTTACTAGAAGAACACGGTACTAAAATTGATTCGCATGATGTAGAGATTACGAATGTTAAAGGTCAACTATCATCTAAAGCAAGTCAAACATCGCTAGACAGTTTAAAAGGAACAGTTGATAAACACACGACTTCGATTACTCAAAATGCGAATGATATTAAAACAAAAGCTAATCAGTCTACTGTTGATACGTTAAATCAGACAGTGACTAATCAAAATACGTTAATTAGCCAAAATGCTAACGAAATAAAATCTAAAGCAGAAAAAGCATATGTTGATACGATTAATAATACTGTAGAGAAGAATAGCACTTTAATAAGTCAGACATCGGAAAAGCTACAATTAACAGCAAAGTCTATTGATAACATGAAAATCGGTGGAAGAAACTTATTAGAAGATAGTGCTAACATTAAAAAGGTATATGGAGAATCTTTCAACAGTTTAACTTATATTTATCGAGTTGATATGTCACATATCAATGATAAAGTATCATTTGGCGATGAGATAACAATTAGTTTTGATGTTCAAATGCAAAAAGGTTTATCGTTAAGAGCGTATGATAGTAACGGTCAAATAGATAAATCTTTTGGTATGGAATGGTTTAAAAATATCGGAACTAATCGTCAAAGACTGTCATTCACGAAAACCTTAAAAGATCCTAATAATATAACGGGTAGTTGGATATTGGACTTTTATAACGAAAATGACGAAAACGATGATTTTATTATCGAGAACATTAAAATCGAAAAAGGAAACATCGCAACAGAGTGGTCTCCAGCGCCAGAAGATTTAGAAAAAGAAGTAGAGAAAAATAAAGCGGCTATCGAATTAACTTCAAAAGAGATTGCTTTAAAAGTTGATAGTAGCGTTGTTAATGACTTAAAAGGGATAGTCGATAGAAATAGCACTTCAATTGTACAAAATGCAAACGACATAAAGTCAAAAGCAAGTCAGTCTACTGTTGATTCAATAAGCAACACAGTAAGTAACCACACGACATTAATCAATCAAAATGCTGATAACGTTAAAATAACAGCGAGTAAGATTGATAATTTAAGCGTTGGTGGTAGGAACTACATTAAGAATAGTAATAATTTTGAGAAATATACCCCATATACAGGGTACACAAGAACAATCACTCAAAATTATACTGTTGAAGAGTGGAATACTAGTGACGCCACTCGATTGACTTATGTTCCGAACTCTAATATAAGCAAAAATCCATATAGTGGTTTATCTACTACACCTAGAATTTATGGTGTAGGAGAAGAAGAGATGACTTTTAGTTATTGGGTTAAAAATTTAGGGGATAAGCCTTTTAAATTTAGGTACAACGGTTTTAGTGCGAACAATGTTTGGCTACAACCGGGAGAACAGAAACGTATCATATCAACAGGAGTAAACAATGTTGGAACAGTCTCTTTCCAACACCAAATTTATCCAGAATCAGTTGGAGACACTGTTGACGTTGCTTTATGGAGAGTGAAGCTAGAAAAAGGCAACATCGCAACAGACTGGACTCCAGCGCCCGAAGATATAGAGAGTGAAGTCGAGACAAATAGAGCAGAGTTAAACGTTCAAGCAGATGAGATTGCAGGACTTGTGCAAAAGACAAGTGGACACGATACAGTCATCTCTAATCTGTCGCAACGTGCTGATAACATTAATCTGTCTGTTGCTGATCTAGAAAAATGGAAAACAACCGCACAATCTAGCATTGACGTAAACAGTCAAGCGATTACTAATGAAGTGTGGAAACGAGATATTAACTCTGCAACAAACACGCTAAATCAATCTATCAATCAAGTTAAACAGACGGCAGAGGGTAATAAGACAACTATCCAAAATCAAATATCACGCATTGATAGGGCTGATGATTGGATAGCAACGAACGGTCAGACTGTCATTGAAAATGCGGATATGTTCGAACGTAAAGTATGGAACGCTGATATTGAGGCGATTGAAGTTGGTGGACGTAACTTAATACCAAATAGTGATTTTTCTAAAGGTTTAGACGGTTGGAGTATACCATATGGTTCTACAGCAACTAAAGATAATGAAAAAAATGATTATATGTTTTCTAATACAGCAGGCAGGTATGTAGGTGTAAGAACACCTACTTTTGATGTGGTTGCTGGACAAACATACACATTAACAATTGAAGGGTCAAGAGGCAGTAATATGCAACAACTCAATTATGTATATATGATGTATGACATTTCTGGCGTACCAAATCAACCTTTATCAGTAAAATCTTTTAGTAGTACATTGGGAGAATTCACAAGAGTGTCAGTGACTTTTACAGCAACAAACACTAAAGTTGGAGGAGACATCTTAATTGCGAAAAGACCGAACGCAAATATTGATTCGTCATATTTACATGGATTTTATATAAGAAATGTAAAATTAGAAAAAGGGGATAAAGCAACAGACTGGACTCCCGCAGTCGAAGATACTGTACAACATTCCGAAGTCAAACTTCTGTCAGACGGCTTTAGCATTGGAACAACAAAAGTCGGTGGAGACACATTCGCAAGTGCTATCGTAGGTAATAAAGACGGACTAGCATTAATCGGCGATAATGTCGATGTGTCGAATAACTTAACGGTTAAAAACACGATTACATCGGAGGCAATCAAAGCAGTTAGAGCAGACTTCGCAAGTGTCACAACTGCGTATTTGACATCGAATATTATTGATACGAATATGCTTAAATCAGAAGTTGTTGACGCAAGTAAGTTGAAAGTGGATAGCGCATTGGTTAATAAGATATCAGCGAACAGTATATTTGCGAACGACATTAAGACGAAAGCAATCAGTGCTGTTCATGCAGATTTAAAGAGCGTTTCATCGGAAATCATGGAAACGAATATCCTTAAATCAGAATGGTTGCAAGTCGATAATGCGTTGTTCGATAGAATAACGTCTAATTCGGCGTTTATTGATAAGTTGACATCTAAATCAGCGTTTATACGAGATATAAAGTCGATTGATTTAAGTGCCGACAGGATAACTGGTGGAGTGTTGCGGAGTTTAGACAACACGATGAAATTTGACTTAAATAAAAACCATTTAGAGTTTTTTGGTAATTCTACAATTGATTTTTATGACTCTGATAATATGTTCAGAATGATTTACCCATCAACCACACGAGATGATAGAGATGTTATCGTCGGTTTTGGTATGACAGGCTTATCAAACGGAAGTAATGTCGCATATTTTGGCGGAGGTCATTATAATATTGACGGTACAATACGTGTGAACGATGAAGGTTTTGCAGGACTTAGAATTGGAGGCGGAAGTAATGACGCTAGATTGACTGGTACTAACGTTGAAATCGGAAGCGGAAATGAGCCAAATGATATGTATTTCAAGTTCGATTTTGAGAATTCTGATTCTAGTCGATATGCACGG
Organism: Abyssicoccus albus; assembly: GCF_003815035.1. NCBI lineage: Bacteria > Bacillati > Bacillota > Bacilli > Caryophanales > Abyssicoccaceae > Abyssicoccus > Abyssicoccus albus. The sequence goes on along the minus strand of NZ_RKRK01000006.1, from coordinate 3,621 downwards.
TTCAGACCACCATCAAGTGCAGATAATTACGTGCTTGGTGGAAGCAATACACCATTCCATAGTATTTATAGTTGGAGAATAAACAGGTTAAGATTTACCAATCTGTCAGGTGATACTGAATTAAGGTTTGATAACGGTGATACTACGGGTGCAGGATTTAGATTCACCAGAAATGATGTTTATTTTGTTCGTGGTGGATTATTCAGTATTAAACAAACAATAAACAGAGCTGAATCGGCATACGATAGTATTAACGCTAGTAACGGTCTTAGAGAACAAATTAGAAGTTTAGCGACTAGAGTTTCCGCACTAGAACGTTAATAAAGGAGGCTAACTAATGGATATTAACTTTGAAAAATCAGAACAAATTTTAGCGCAAGAACTAGCTCAAAAGAATTTAGAGAACGCAAGACTAAAAGCTATGGTCGATGATTTACAGAAAGAAAACGAACAATTAAAAAATAAACAGGGCGATGTTGAGTAAGCATTGCCCAAATTGAAAAAAAGGGAGTAGATAGTATGGCAAATGTAACAAGTCAAGAAATCGTATTTTATGTAGCGAAGGTAGGTTTGAGAGATAAGCAAGTGAGATATATTTCTATGAATGATTATAACGGTTTATTCAGAGAACAAGACCAAAAGGACGGTATGGGTATCGTAGACCAAACGCAAGCAGGTAAGTTGATGAACTTTTTAAATGCTTTATATGAGGCTTTTGAATATGACTTTCATTGCTATATAGTCCAAGACGTAGAAAATAGCACTCATGTTGTTACGAACTTACCAGAAGAATATCAAGCAATCGTTAATGATTTATATGGAGAGTCAGAAACGTCAGAGGAAGCAACGGACGAATCAACAAATGCTTAATATATAGATAGAATAAACGTTAGAGGTGTTGCGATGAAATGGTGGTAGAACAGCATAACCAACGTATTAAAAGGTTGGAAGAAAAAGACGCAGAGAACGACAAAAAGTTCGAACGAATCTACGAACGTATTGATGAGACTGAAAAGAAGTCCGCCGAACAAATCAATCGAGTTTATGCGTCGTTAGAACAAATACGTTCGGGTCAACATTCGCAAGAACTTACGAATCAGAAAATGGACTTCACACTCGATCTAATAAACCGTGAGAGAGACGAGGAGAAAGAAAGGCGTAAGCAAGAACAGAAAAAGTCGGAAGAGAATATGCGTAAAATAAAGTTCTGGTTATTAGGTTTAATCGGAACCGTTATTACGAGTATGGTTATAGCACTACTCCAACAATGGTTCGGATTATAACTTTGATAAAGGAGGTGTTACGTATGTTTGAATTCGTATTAGGCGCAACATGGTTGACGTGTTGGTGGTTCGGAAATTGTAGTTAGAAAAAAGTATACGGGCGACCTTAACGGGTCGTCCTTTTTAATAGAAATTAATCAATGAAAGGGTCGATATAAATGCCACAAAACAAAGGAACATGGATTCGATTTATCCTACTCGCAGTTTCGTTAATCAGTACGGGATTAGTTCTATTCGGAAAAGAACCGTTAGAGTATGACGAAGTACAACTCGAACAAACATTGACGTTCTTATTCACGGTAGGCGCTTCTGCTTATGCCGCATTTAAGAACAACGACACAACGAAAGAGGGCGCTATTGGTACGGAGATCACGAAACAATTAAAGCGTGATAAGTTGACGAGTAGACAAATCGAAAAAGTAGAGCGCCAAGTTGACGAGGAAGAAGAATTGAAAGGAGACTCGTAATATGAGCAAGGATTTAAGTAACGAAAGATTCGACGGAATTACCGAAGAAGAGTTAGCCGAATTACAATCTGATGAGTTTGATTACGAAGAAGAAGACGAAGAACAGATTGTCGGATTAGCTGCCGATGAAATCGTGGAGGTGGAAGACGATGAGTTATAAAATCGTTAATATGTGGACGCCAAAGTCGAAGTGGGCGATTAAAGCAACGTACCCTATGAAGCCGACAACAATTACCGTACACAATACGGCTAATACGGCGAGAGCAAGAGGCGAGGCTTCGTACATGAACTCGAACAACAATTATACGTCATACCACGTCGCAGTAGACGATAAAGAAGTCGTACAATTGATTCCGTTCAACCGTAACGCTTGGCACGCAGGAAACTTAACGGGGAATAGAACGAGCATTGGTGTCGAGATTTGTTACTCTATGGATAACGGTTATAATGGTTCGAAGTCAGAGCGATACAAACAAGCCGAAGACAATGCTGCGACATACATTGCTCACGTATTAACTCAATACGGTTGGGGTGTCGATAGAGTACGTAAGCACGAAGATTGGAGCGGTAAGTACTGTCCGCACAAAATGTTATCGACAAACTCGTGGAGAGATTTCTTGCGTTTGATCCAACGTAAGATGGACGAAATCAATGGCGATAAGAAGACTTCGAAACAAGTAACGAAGAAAGTTAAGAAGCAACGTAATACGTATATTGTCCGTAAAGGAGATACGTTGTGGGGTATCGCAAACGACCACGGAATTACTGTTTCGCAATTGAAGTCGTTGAATAACTTACGTAGTAACGTATTACAAATCGGACAGAAACTAACGGTAGTCAAGCCGAAGTCCGAGCCAAAGAAACCGAATACAGATTGGGATTGGTCGGGAACATTTACGTCGAATAGTTCGATTGTAGTACGTAGAGGTTATCCGTCATTGAAGTCGAAGAAAGTTCCTTCGAATAGTTACCTACGTAAAGGCGATTGGGTAAACTTCGACCACTTGTTCTATAAAGACGGATACTGGTGGATTCGATTTAAGTATTCTACGAAAGGTTCTTCTACGGCATACTTCTTCGCTCCTGTCGGAAAGAAAGAGACGGGAATCGGATTTAGTTCTGCGAACCAAAAAGGACGTTTGTGGGGCGAAGTGACGAAATTGAATAGCGGTGCTACGTCTGGAGTAAAATCGTGGTATACTAAAGGCGCAGTCAACCATCATTAATTATAGTACGGAGTGTATTAGATATACACTTCGTATTTTTTATTTCGTGTAAAATATTGTATAATGTTACCGTAACATATTACGGTATTGGAGATGGTAGATAGTGAACGTAAGTTATGACTACTCGCAATTAATTGACGAATTGAAGTCGGATATTGATGAAGGACTAATTGATCCGGAAGAAGTTATCCGAGTACAACGTGGCGAGACAAGATTGTTCGATCATTTTATCGTTGATGGTATCGGAGCATATACTCCGTATGTAGATTACTTCTTTTCTAGCGATGACACTTCCGAAATAGAAGTCGAAGAAATAAAAGCGAAAGACTTCCTCGAGTACATGGAGCGAATGAATAAGATAATGTAGCGTAATTTCTCTCGACAGAATACTGTCGGGAGTATTTTTTACGCAAAACACGAACGTTTAAAATTTATCGTTGACACGGCGTTTTATTCGGTATACAATAATAACTACGCTTTAGTCGGCGAAACACGGTATCTTGTGCGATGGTTACGAACATCACGCAGTCTAACACGGTTCAAACCGTTGGTGTTATCGTATTTATACCGGAACTGGCAGACGCACAGGACTTAAAATCCTGCGGTAAGTGATTACCGTACCGGTTCGATTCCGGTCCTAGGCAC
>NZ_RKRK01000005.1 GCF_003815035.1 Abyssicoccus albus | reverse complement strand
GTTCAATTAGAAACGCCTGATCATTTGCACGATAATTCTATCTTGTGTAAGGTGCAAGCTAAGTCATCTGGACACCACCATCACTAAAATGAATTATAATTGAACCAATAATAAAGAAATGTCATATATTTAAGTTTTTTTAGTTTTTGTTTCATATAATTAATTATGGGTGATTGTCTTGATATCAGGATAACCACTCTTATTTTATTTTTTCTTCGGCTATTGCGAAATATTTATACGGTGCTATAACTAAGTGGGAAGGCAAAGGTCTGCTAAACTTTAATCACCGATTCACATCCGGTTACCCCTTCTGTCACTTTCGTAATTATTCTGCACTAATTCAGACGATAATTTGCATTATAATTAAAGAACCCAGCTTGTCTTCGTAAGAAGACAAGCTGGGTTCTAAAGTAGTATGTGCAAAATAGTATTTAAAATATATGCAATTCATCGGTGAAAGAGACACTCTAGTGTTGTCTATTTAGGGTCTACCCTAATCGAACCATTATCGATGCTAGCAAAACAGTATTTCTGTATGTATGATTAGAGTACTAAAAATGTTCATTATTTAGAAAAAGAATATAGAAAAAAGAGAGAGAGCAAAAACGCTCTCTCTTTTCTTGTTTTATTATTAAAATCTCATAATAGATGATTAATATGCGTTTTAGAACGCTGTGAGAGGCTCTCATTTGCATTGAAAACCGTTTATTAAAACAAATCATCGTTATCGTGTTTAATTCTATAAACCGTTTGTCTTGTAATATTCACTTCTTTCGCAATCTTACTAATTGCTTGGCCTTCTTCTAACATTTCTACAACACGATGATAGATAACACGTTTTTGAGGATCTTTCGCGTTCGGTGAATAAAGTAAAGGACGTCCTTTATAAACCCCTTTTTCTTTCGCAACTTGAATCCCTTGAGCTTGTCGACGTTTACTTTCATTTCTTTCTTGCTCTGAAACCATTGCTAATATCTGTATAATTAAATCTTTCATAAATTTATCTAATAATGGATTACCAATGACTTCGTTCATCATTGGTAGACTGGTAATCATCAATTGTACGTCTCTATCCTTTAGATAATTCACAGTATTAATGACTTCATCATAATTACGGCCTAAACGATCAATTGATTCCACGACAAAACGGTCTCCCATTCTCACAAAGTTCAATGCTTCTTGAAAGACGGGTCTGTTTTCTATAGATTGACCTGATTGTTTTTCTGTAAAAATTTTTTCAGCACCAAATGTTTTTAAATTTTCAAGTTGTCTTTCTAAATTTTGATCCACTGATGATACCCGCGCATAGCCCACAATCATTTAGTTTCACCCCACAATTAATATACACCCTAATCATACATTTGAATCGTTATAATTTCAACAATCCATTTTGTATGATTAGGGTGTACCACAAGTAGACATATAGATAAATATTTTTTACTTTTTTGTGTCACTTTACTTGTTATATTAGAAATATTCACCTAATAAATGAGAAAAGGAGTACATTTAAAGAGTTTTGTTAGTATTAATTATTTTTCGTTTTTTAGTATAAATATTACATGATTTTTAACTTTGCAACAGAACCAAAAATTTATATTCCTGGCGTAATTTTTGTCTTAATAGACGCATTACTTCTCCTGTTTTATTTAATGAACTAACTACATCGTAAGTCTACGTACCAAATTATTTTCAGGTATACCATCATCACGAGGTTACCTGTTTTCTTATATATTCCCTTAATACACACTATTTTCACCAACATTTTTTCCAAAGTGTTGCATTTTCCAACGACTTAAAACTTTTAATGGTACCCGAACGTGGGTATAACTTGTTACATTATCAAATGTAACATTTTAAATATGCTTAATTTGAGGTATCGGTTTAATGTAATTGCTCACAAATCATCAACATACTACCCATACTTTAAGCGATATAAATTAATGAAATAGGGGGAAATGTCTTGGCAAAGCTATTATACAAACTAGGAAAATTTATAGCTAAGAACAAATGGCTAAGTGTTATAGGATGGCTTGTTATACTAGGTGTCATTATCACGCCATTAATGATAAACTCACCGAAGTTTGACAGTGACATCACTATGAACGGCCTTAAGTCATTAGACACAAACGATAAAATTAGTAAAGAATTTCATCAGGACAGTGAGAAAGCCTCGATGAAAATAGTCTTCCATTCTAATAAGAATGATGGACTCAATAATAAAGATACGAAGAAAGATATTGAAGATGCTTTAGACAATATCAGACAAAATGATGATTATATCCAAAATATCTCTAATCCATATGACAGTGGACAAGTTAACGATGAAGGCGATACCGCTATCGCTAACGTAAGTTATGTAGTTCCACAAACTGGATTAAAAGATTCTTCTAAACATATCATCGACAAAGAATTAAAAGATGTAACTGACAACCACAATGTGCAAATTGAAAAAACTCAAGGTAGCTCTATGAATGCTGAAATTGGTGGTACATCAGAAATTGTCGGTATCGTCGTAGCATTCGTAATCTTACTTATTACCTTTGGTTCACTTATCGCAGCTGGTATGCCAATTATTAGTGCAATCATCGGTTTAGGTTCAAGTGTTGGTATCATCGCATTATTAACATATATCTTTGATATTCCAAACTTCACGCTTACACTAGCTGTAATGATAGGTTTAGCTGTTGGTATTGACTACTCACTCTTTATTCTATTTAGATTTAAAGAACTTAAGAAAAAAGGTGTCGATACTGTAGAAGCTATCGCAACAGCAGTGGGTACAGCAGGTAGTGCTGTAATATTCGCTGGTCTTACAGTTATGATTGCTGTTTGTGGTTTATCACTTGTAGGAATCGACTTCTTATCGGTTATGGGATTTGCTTCATCGATTAGTGTGTTATTTGCAGTATTAGCAGCATTAACACTATTACCTGCCCTAATCAGTATCTTCCATAAAAGTATTAAAATTAAAGATAAACCATCTAAAAGTAAAGACCCTAAAGATCATCCTTGGGCAAAATTTATTGTTGGTAAGCCAGTTATCGCTGTTATTGTAAGTTTAATTATTTTAATTTTAGCTGCTATACCAGTCAGTGGCATGCGTTTAGGTATTCCAGATGATAGTTTAAAACCAACTGACTCATCAGAATACAAAGCTTATAAATTGATCTCAGATAATTTTGGCGAAGGTTATAACGGACAAATTGTCATGTTAGTAAATACAAAAGATGGTGGAAGTAAAAGCACTATCGAACGTGACTTAAATAATATGCGTAGTGATGTAGAAGACATTGATAATGTTGATACAGTTTCAAAAGCACAACTAACTGACAACAACAATTACGCATTATTCACAATCATTCCTGAAAAAGGACCGAACTCACAGTCAACAAAAAATCTAGTATATGATTTACGTGATTATCATAGCCAAGCGCAAGAAAAATATGACTATGACACTGAAATTTCAGGACAAAGTGTTATTAACATCGATATGTCAGAAAAACTAAACAACGCTATTCCAGTATTTGCAGGCGTTATCGTTGTATTAGCATTCGTCTTATTAATGATTGTGTTCCGTTCAATCTTAGTTCCATTAAAAGCAGTACTAGGCTTTATCCTTTCATTAATGGCTACATTAGGTTTCACAACATTAGTCATTCAACATGGCTTTATGGGTAGCTTATTTGGTATTGAAAACACAGGACCATTACTCGCATTCCTTCCAGTAGTCACAATTGGATTGTTATTCGGACTTGCCATCGACTACGAGCTCTTCTTAATGACACGTGTACATGAAGAATACAGTAAGACTGGCGACAATGATCATTCAATCCGTGTAGGTATCAAAGAAAGTGGACCTGTTATCGTAGCTGCTGCACTTATTATGTTCAGTGTATTCATCGCATTCGTCTTCCAAGATGACAGTGCAATTAAGTCAATGGGTATCGCATTAGGTTTCGGTGTGTTATTCGACGCATTCGTCGTACGTATGACATTAATTCCAGCATTGACGAAACTCTTTGGTAAAGCTTCATGGTACCTTCCTAAATGGTTAGGTGCAGTATTGCCAAACATTGACGTTGAAGGTAAAGCTTTAGAAGAAGATAATCATCACGACACATCTTCTGAAAAAGGTCATGTCAACGATAAAAATAATGAATACGCTAGACAAGACAAAGATAACTATGTTTATCAAAATGACAAACGTAACCACAATCGCAATTATAATGACGAAGATTATAACCGTTCTGTGCATTTAGATAATCATCATGACCAGCATCATCGCCAACATCATTATGATAATCAACGTGATGATATCGACTATGAATCACTTTATACTCAAGATGGCGACCATACTCATCATGATGAGCGTAATTATAATGATCGACACTATCAAGACAATTACGATAGAAACGATGATTATCATGATTCAAATTTCGATAAAACAACAAACTTATACAAAGAATTAACTGATAGCAATATTGATCAAGATGTATTATTCAAAGCATTAATGTTATACGCTCGTGAAAACAACAAAGGTGTTTACGATAGATATAACCGATCATCTCAACATCGTCATGATGACGAACTTAGAGACTAATATTAAAAAGGAGGAAACACGTTATGTTAAAACGACGTAGTTCGAAATTCTTAGGACTACTAGCCACACTAGCCTTAGCTATAGTGCTAAGTGCTTGTGGTAATAGTGGTAGCGGTAGTGGTTCATCAGACGATAGTCAAACATCACTTGGTAATAAAGAAATCGAAATACCTTATATCGCGAGTGATAATTCAACACCACGTTCACTAGTTATAGCAGAAGTATTGAAAAAAGCAGGTTATGATGTAACAACTACACCAGTAACAGCAAGTGGCCCGTTATATACTGCTGTATCAGAGAATTCTGATTCATTCCATGCATCAGGTATCTTCCCTACTACTGATAAAAGTTACTACGATAAGTTCAAAAGTAAATTAACAATTTATGATGATAAACATTTAATTGATAACGCAAAAGTAGGTTTAGCCGTACCTAAGTACGTGCAAGATGTCGACTCAATTAGTGACTTAAAAAACAGTGACTTCGGAAAATCTGTAGATTGGACAATTCAAGGCACAGACGCACGTAATGGCGTTATGCAAGAAACTAAAGATGAACTTGATAGTGACAACTTGGATAAATATAGCTTGAAAGAAAGTTCTGACCAAGACCAATTCAAGAAAATTCAATCTGCTTTTAAACAACAAGAACCTATCGTCTTCACATCAATGGAACCTAGTTGGTTCTCTAAAGAATTAGACGTTAAAATGTTGAAAGATCCTGACAACATTTATGGTAATAATAATCAACATATTGACTTAGTATTTAACAAAAACTTTAAAGAGGCACATCCAGCTGCATACACAATTGCAACACGTATGGCAGATGATTGGAGTAAATCTGACGAAGACAAATTAGCTAAAAAAATCTTTGTTGATAACAAAAATCCAGAACAAGTAGCTAAAGACTATGTGGATGATAATGATAATAAAGTAGATGAATGGTTAGAAGATATTGAGACTAACTAATTACAAAGTTAAGATAGACAAATAAAGAATATGCTCGTTTGGTGTAGCATATTTAAAACTCATAATGCAAATTTACAGTAGCAAACCAAGTTGAGAAGGCGCTTAAGACAAACTCTTCTCAATCGTAGCTATATTGCGAGGGAGTGAAACTAAACTCAGTTTCGCTCCTACTTTTTTATATCGCTCTTATAGTATTAAACGTTTCAAATAACTTATTTACTCTTTTTTTATAAACAAATTTAAACGTAGTATCAGTTGTTATGTTTGGAAAAATCAACTTTATTGTGATAAATTACTCTTATTACGTCAGGCTATCTGACTAGATTAAATAAATAGGAGAATCAGATAATGCCGTCAGCAAATCAAAAGCGTATGATTAAACATATTCATGAAACAGTGTTTATACTTTTACATGATTATCATTTTGATGAAATCACGGTTCAAAACATATGTGATATTGCAGAAATCAACCGCAGTACGTTCTATAGATACTTCCAAGATAAATATGAATTACTCTACACTTTACCTGACTTTATTGCACAACAAATTATAGCTAAAGGTGACACATTAGCAGACATTACAACCTCTGAATCATTTGAAGACTTTATTTATTACATTTGTAATAATAAAAAGATTTTTAAGCATCTATTAGTTTCGTCTCGACAGGCAGATGTATTTAGAAGTTTAACGAATGTGGGTCGCGAAATGATTTTAAATAATTCAACTCGTAAGCGTGGCCCCTTAGCGCAAAAGATTAGAGAAAGTAAACATCCTGAAATTGTAGCTGATTTTTACAGTAGTGGCGTAATAGAAGTACTACGACGTTGGGTAGAAAATGACTATAACTATACAGTTGAAGAAGTGTTTGTAACATTAAATAATGTGCTTGAAACGTCATTATATTATTATGATAAATAAAAGCAATCTCACATAAATTAAGAGTGAGATTGCTTTTTTGTCATTTGCGTTTTTTAACGTCTACTGTCTTGTAAACCATAAAAATACGGTTCTGTTGCAAAGTTGAGTTTATAGTATAATTTTAACAAAAAGGAGTATGCTATATGAACTATTTCAGATATAAACAATTTAACAAGGACGTCATCACTGTAGCCGTTGGCTACTATCTAAGATACGCGCTGAGTTATCGTGATATATCTGAAATACTAAGAGAACGTGGTGTCAACGTTCATCATTCAACGGTCTACCGTTGGGTTCAAGAATATGCTCCGATTTTGTATCAAATTTGGAAGAAAAAACATAAAAAAGCCTATTACAAATGGCGTATTGATGAGACGTACATCAAAATAAAAGGGAAATGGAGCTATTTATATCGTGCTATTGATGCAGAGGGGCATACATTAGATATTTGGTTGCGTAAGCAACGTGATAATCATGCAGCATATGCGTTTATCAAACGTCTCATTAAACAATTTGGTAAACCTCAAAAAGTGATTACAGATCAGGCACCTTCAACGAAGGTAGCCATGGCTAAAGTTATTAAAACGTTTAAACTAAATCCCGACTGTCATTGTACATCGAAATATCTGAATAATCTCATTGAGCAAGATCACCGTCATATTAAAGTAAGAAAGACAAGATATCAAAGTATCAATACGGCCAAAAATACTTTAAAAGGTATTGAATGTATTTACGCTCTATATAAAAAGAACCGCAGGTCTCTTCAGATCTACGGATTTTCGCCATGCCACGAAATTAGCATCATGCTAGCAAGTTAAACGAACACTGGCATGATAAAATGGTGATCAGCTATAATTTTTCTAACTTTGCAACAGAACCTAATATATTAAATAAAGAATCCAACAATCGCTGCTGATAATAAGCTAACAAGTGATGCACCGTATACTAGTTTTAAACCGAAACGAGCAACTGAGTTTCCTTTCTCTGCGTTTAATCCTTTAACACTACCAGCGATAATTCCGATTGAGCTAAAGTTTGCAAAAGATACTAAAAATACTGAAACAATCCCTTTCGTACGTTCAGATAATTCACCGCTAACTTCACCTAAATTAATCATTGCAACGAATTCATTTGTAACAAGTTTTGTCGCCATCAATGACCCAGCACGTACTGCTTCATCCCAAGGGACACCGATGATAAATGCTAATGGTGCAAAGATATAACCTAATACATCTTGGAATGTAATGCTTACGCCTGGAATTAATAAGAATAAGTTGTTTACAATGGCGATCAATGCGATGTAACCGATTAACATTGCTGCAACGGTAATGGCAACTTTGAAACCATCGAGAATATATTCACCGACAACTTCAAAGAATGATTGACCTTTTGTCTCGTTGAAATCAATGTCATCGCCATCTTCGTCTTCATCGACTTCATAAGGATTGACGATACCGGCAATAATGAATCCACCGAATAAGTTTAGAACGATTGCTGTTACGACGTATTTAGGGTCTAACATCGTCATGTAAGCACCAACAATTGACATTGATACAGAACTCATTGCTTGAGCACTCAAAGTGTATAAACGTTGGTCAGAAATGTGTGGAAGTTTATTCTTCAATGAAATAAACACTTCTGATTGTCCTAAAATGACACTCGCTGCTCCATTGTAAGATTCTAAGTTACCCATTCCAGTAATCTTAGAAAGAATTATACCGAGTAATTTGATAATTAACGGTAATATCCTTAAATATTGTAAAATACCGATTAATAATGAAACAACGACGATTGGCATTAATACATTCAAGAAGAATACATTTGCACCTTCATTGGCGATTCCTCCGAATACGAAGTTAACACCTTCTGCTGCAAAACCTAACAGCTTTTCAAAAAATCCTGCAATTTTTTTGATGATAAATTCCCCAACACTAGTGTTTAATAGAATAAATGTTAATACAAACTGAATCAAAATCATAAGACCTATGTTAAGGAATTTGAACTTTTTCTTGTTCGAACTTACAAGCCATGCAAGGAGTAAAGTGACAATAATACCGAGTATACCTATAAATTGCAAGCGTTTTCACCTCTTATAAATTTTTTTTTTTGACATTTATGTCAAACAACTTCTCATATTTTATCAGAAAAATAATAAATAATATACAAAATATTTATGTTGTAACATAAATGAAATATAGGGAAATTGAAATTTAAACAAAAACTTTGACCATTTTTGATTTATTGTTTATAATCAACGTATAGTCAAATAAGGTCAAAAGAAGGTGATACGAATGCATAATATGTCAGATATTATTGAGGAGTATATTAAAGAGCTGTTTAGGCAAGCAGATCAAGATGAAGTTGAAATTAAACGTGCGCAAATTGCAGAGAAATTTGATTGTGTCCCTTCTCAATTAAATTATGTCATTAAAACGAGATTTACAAATGAACATGGTTACACGATAGAAAGTAAACGTGGTGGCGGTGGTTATATTCGAATTACACGTGTTGAAACGAGCGATCAAGATGCTTTTTTAGCACGTATTCGAAGTTTAATAGGTGATGGAATATCGTTCAATCATTCCGTTCGTATTCTTGATGGTCTTGAAGAAAACGAACTAATTACGAATCGAGAGAAACGATTAATGGCAAGTGCAATTCAACGTGAAGTGATACCAGTTGATATGGAATTACGTGACATGATTAGAGCAAATATGATGCATCAATTTATAGATATTATTCAATTTTATGATTAAGGAGCGTGAGTGAATTGGCTCAATTTTATTCAAATGACCAATCCATTCAACAGTTGTTGAATGCACTATTCAATCATTCACCATCACACATTCAGTCACAATTTAATCTGTCTAAAACTTGTTCGAGATGTGGATTAAGTTTGCAGCAAATTGTTCACAATGGGAAATTTGGATGTAGTGAATGTTTTAAGACATTTAATCAAGAGATTATTCATATCGCACAACGCGTCCAGCATGGTGCAGATGAACATATTGGTTATGTTAGTGACAACGCAAGTGAAAAAATACAATTAAAACAACGAATATCAGATCTTCAGCAAAAGATGGAAGATGCTGCAAAAGAGCAAGCATTTGAATTAGCAGCAGATTATCGTGACCAGTTAAAAGAGTTGAAAGAGCGTGAATCATAATGATATATAACGATGTGAGTCAATGGGTCAAAAATGAAGGTGAAGAGCCAATTGTTTTAAGTAGTCGTGTACGATTAGCAAGAAACTTAGACCACGTGCTTTTTCCAACCGTAGCATCTGCCAATGATTTTAAAGTTGTCCAAGATTATGTTCATCCGATATTATCTTCACAATATGATGAATTATCAATGAAAGATGTGACAGCAGTTGAAAGATTAATGCTTGTTGAGAAACATCTAATTTCACCAACGTTAACAAAGAACTCTGAAGGATCTGTATATATATCGAAAGAAGAAGATGTAAGTATTATGGTCAATGAAGAAGATCATATTCGGATTCAAACATTATCTAACACGTTGGATATTGAAGCGTTATATAATCAAGCATTAGCGATTGATCAGGAGATAGACCAAGAAGTGAATTATGCTTTCGATGAAAAACTAGGCTACTTGACAAGTTGTCCGACAAATCTAGGTACTGGCTTAAGAGCATCGGTTATGTTACATTTGCCTGCATTAGCAATGTTAGATAAAATGCCACAACTGAATTACTCTATTCAGCGGTTCGGATTTTTAGTGCGAGGTATTTTTGGTGAAGGTTCTCGTGATTTAGGTCATGTATACCAAATTTCAAATCAAGTGACACTTGGTAAGACTGAGCAAGATATTATTGATGATTTAATATATATTGTTCATAACGTGATTAATCAAGAGAAAGAGGCTAGACAAGCTCTATATAACCATTACGAAGTTCAATTAGAAGATCAATTTTTACGATCATATGGGATTTTGAAATATAGTAAATTGATTGATTTGAAAGAGGCAAGTCAAAGGTTGAGTGAAGTTAAACTTGCCTATGATTTGGGTATGATAGAAACTAAGCCATTTAACTTTCATGAAATGATGGTTAAAATTCAACCTGCTTTTATACGATATAAAACAAATGAAAATGAAAATCTTTATAGAGCTCAATTAATTCAACAACATTTGACCATGAAGCAATAACTGAACACAATAAGGAGGAATTTTATGTTATTTGGACGATTAACAGAACGAGCAAAGCGTGTTTTAGCGAATGCACAAGAAGAAGCAATTAAATTAAATCACGCACATATAGGAACAGAACATTTATTACTTGGATTAATACAAGAAGAAGAAGGAATTGCCGCAAAAGTTTTAGAATCTTTTGGCTTATCGACTGATAAAATACGTGAACAAATTGAAGGTATGTTAGCAAGTGGTGTTGGTGAGAAAGCTACGATTCATTATACACCTCGTGCTAAAAAAGTCATCGAATTATCAATGGATGAAGCACGTAAAATGAACCATACGTTTGTCGGGACGGAGCACCTATTGCTTGGACTCATTCGCGAGAATGAAGGCGTTGCAGCACGTGTCCTACAAAACTTAGATGTGAATATTACTAAAACACGGGCACAAGTAGTTAAAATGCTTGGAAATCCTGAACTTGCAAAGAAAAATGAACCACAAAAGCAACATAAGGAAGGCACACCAACGCTAGATTCATTGGCACGTGATTTAACGAAAGTGGCTAAAGAAGGGCGTTTAGATCCGGTTATCGGTCGCGAACATGAAATTACACGTGTCGTTGAAGTGTTAAGTCGACGCACAAAAAATAATCCAGTACTGATTGGTGAACCAGGTGTTGGTAAGACTGCAATTGCTGAAGGCTTAGCACTATCAATAGTGAATAATGAAATTCCAGAAACGTTAAAAGATAAAAGAGTGATGTCTTTAGATATGGGTACAGTTGTTGCAGGTACGAAGTACCGTGGAGAATTTGAAGAACGACTCAAGAAGGTCATGGAAGAGATTCATCAAGCAGGGAATGTAATCTTATTCATTGATGAACTTCATACGTTGATTGGAGCAGGTGGAGCTGAAGGTGCAATTGATGCATCCAATATTTTAAAACCAGCACTTGCTCGAGGTGAATTGCAATGTATCGGTGCGACAACGTTGGATGAATATCGTAAATATATCGAGAAAGATGCGGCGTTAGAGAGAAGATTTCAACCCGTTAAAGTTGATGAGCCTTCTACAGAAGATGCAGTGGAAGTTTTGAAAGGTTTACGCGATAAATATGAAGCACATCACCGTATTACGATTACAGATGAAGCAATTGAAGCCGCTGTTGAACTGAGTGATCGTTATATTAGTGACCGATATTTACCAGATAAAGCGATTGACTTAATCGATGAAGCAAGTTCTAAAGTGAGATTGAAGAGTCATACGATTCCTTCAGATGTGAAGGACTTAGAAGAACAAGTAGAGAAAGTGAGACGCGAAAAAGAATCTGCAGTTCATGAGCAACAATTTGAACACGCTGCGAAACTACGCGATGATCAATCTAAACTTGAAACACAACTTAAAGAAACCAAAGACAAATGGGCTCAAACACAAGGTGATTCTCATTCTCAAGTGACTAGAGATTCAATTACCCAAGTTGTTTCAATTTGGACAGGTATTCCATTAAATAAATTAGAAGAAACTGAATCAGAACGCTTATTGAATATGGAAGATGTGTTACATGAACGTGTCATTGGTCAAAGTGAAGCGGTGAAATCAATATCGAAAGCTGTTAGACGTGCTAGAGCAGGTTTGAAAGATCCGAACCGACCGATTGGAAGCTTTATCTTCTTAGGACCTACCGGCGTCGGTAAAACAGAGCTTGCTAAAGCGTTAGCAGAAGTAATGTTTGGTAATGAAGATTCGATGATACGTGTTGATATGAGTGAGTACATGGAGAAGCATTCTGTATCAAGAATGGTTGGTTCACCTCCGGGATATGTTGGATTTGATGAAGGTGGACAATTGACTGAGAAAGTCCGTGAAAATCCTTATTCGGTTATTTTATTGGATGAAGTTGAGAAAGCACACCCGGATGTCTTTAATACGTTGTTACAAGTGTTAGATGATGGACGTCTTACGGATTCCAAAGGTCGTACGGTAGACTTTAGAAATACAGTCATCATTATGACATCAAACGTTGGTTCTGAAGCAATCCGTGATAATCGTTTTGCAGGTTTCGGCGGACAAAGTGCCGAAGAAGATTATGAATCAACGCGTAAGACGATGATGAAAGAATTAAAGAATAGTTTTAAGCCAGAATTCTTAAACCGTGTGGATGATATTATCGTCTTCCATTCTTTAGAGAAAGAACAACTGCATGAAATCGTGAAGTTATTATCTAATCAATTAGTTGATCGTTTGAAGAAACAGAATATTAATATTGAATTAACTGATGCTGCAATAGATAAAATTGCCGAAGAAGGTTTCGATCCAGAATACGGAGCAAGACCGATTAATCGAGCAATTCAGCGTCACATTGAAGATCGACTGAGTGAAGAAATATTAAAAGGCGTTGAACTAGAGAACAAAAGTGTCAAAATCGATTACGTTGATGAGGCTTTCAAAGTGAATATAGAAGACTAGATTTTGTGAATCCTGTATCCTGTTAATTTAAATAGGGTATGGGGTTTTGTAGTTGATTTAAAGAACAAATAGGTATATTCCTAATCGTGGATTTGCGAAATGTTGTATATAATAAAGTCGACAGATTACACAATGGAGAATGAATTTGACTCAATTAGAAAGTAAACTTGTCAGAGATATTGGCAAAGAGGTTCCTAAGACTGCTGATGAATTTTGTAAGAAAGGGATTAAATGTCGTTGCAACTCGATAATACAACTGTTAAAAATATAAATAAAAAACATGATATAATAAGATTGAAAAATTTCATGAGTTATGCCTACTTTCTTCTGTTTCAATGGAAGTCATACGGGCAACTTTATAGTGTTTAATAATTTAAAGTATATAGTAATGATTAATACTTAATTATACTATGAACGAATATTTCAGTAAGTAGGGAATCACCTAATCATCAAATCACTTCATTATGGATATAATATCATTGGAGGAATATCATGGCCAAAAAGAAAACAATCTATGAATGTATGGCGTGTGGTGCTACAAGCCCTAAGTGGATGGGGAGATGTTCGCATTGTGGCGCTTGGAATCAAATCGAAGAGGTAACACAGTTTCAAGAATCAACTAAAGCCAAAGCTAAAGTAAGTCAGTATCGTAATGAATCCGATTCAAGTGAAGTTTTGAAACTGAGTGAAGTGACGAAAGAAGATGTATCTAGGAAATCGAGCCACATCAAAGAGTTTGACCGAGTGCTTGGTGGTGGAATTGTGGATGGTTCACTGGTTCTCATTGGTGGTGACCCTGGAATCGGGAAGTCGACGTTGTTGCTACAAGCGAGTGCAAAGCTGAGCCAGCAGTATAAAGTGTTATATATATCAGGAGAAGAAAGCGTACGACAGACAAAACTCCGAGCTGATCGTTTAACTGAAGATGCAAGTGAACTGTACGTTCATTCAGAGACAAATTTAGATGTCATACACGACATGGTGAAAAAACATAAACCGGAATTCTTAATTGTCGATTCCATCCAAACCGTTCATCATCCAGAAGTGGAAAGTGCGCCTGGAAGTGTGAGTCAAGTGCGGGAATGTACGCATGCATTGATGACCATTGCTAAAACTGAAGGTATTGCAACATTTATTGTTGGACACGTGACGAAAGAAGGGCAAATTGCAGGGCCTAGAATGTTAGAACATATGGTTGATACAGTACTTTATTTTGAAGGGGATACACATCATAGTTATCGTATATTACGTGCAGTCAAAAACAGATTCGGTTCGACACATGAGATGGGCATATTTGAGATGAAACAATCTGGTTTAACCGAAGTCATAAATCCAAGTCAAATGTTTTTAGAAGAGCGCGGTGAACATGTAGAAGGGTCAACCGTTGTAGCAACAATGGAAGGAACAAGACCGTTGCTTGTTGAAGTTCAAGCTTTAATCTCTCCAACAACGTTCCATAACCCTAGACGTATGGCGACGGGTATAGATTATAATCGGTTGAACTTGTTAATGGCTGTTCTTGAAAAGAAACAAGGCTTATTAATGCAACAACAAGATGCTTACTTAAAAGTTGCAGGTGGTGTGAAATTAGATGAGCCTGCAGTTGATTTAAGTATCATTATCGCTATTGCATCAAGTTTCAAATCGAAAGCAACAAAACCTCATGATTGTTATGTTGGTGAAGTCGGATTAACAGGTGAAGTAAGGCGTGTTGCACGAATTGAACAACGTATACAAGAAGCGTTGAAATTAGGGTTTAAACGAATCATCATTCCGAAGCACAATATGAATGAAATAGAGCTCTTTGGTGAGATTGAAGTGTTACCTGTTCAAAACATCTCCGAAGCGTTAAAAATTGCGTTTGAGTCCCAGTAATGAATTTATTGAAGAAGATGAATTTATGAAATATGATTTGCATTTTAAGGAGGTGAAAACATGTTAAAAAAGTTATTAACGGTTGTATATATGGTTATTGGGGTGACCATTGGGATATTCATTTTACCAGAATTAGCGTCTTTATTTGATTACACTCCCCCAGATTGGTTCCACAACCCAATTACCTATGGTTTGCTTGGCCTTATACTGTTTATGGTGTTCTTTTACTGGACAATTCATTATTTAGTCAATTTTATTGAAACATTTGAACGTTCAATTTTGACGCACAGTTTGTCAGAAATTATGATGGGTGCTGTCGGAATGCTCGTTGGTTTATTGTTATCAGGATTGATAGCGTTTATTATCGGAACGATTGGAATAGAGATTTTCGAAAATACAATTCCAATTATTTTAGCAGTCATTTTAGGGTATTTAGGATTACAGATTGGTTTGAAGAAACATCAAGAAATTTTAGGGATATTCCCTCAAATCAAACCGAAAGCTCAATCGACAACTAAAGTACAAGAGAAGATTTTAGATACAAGTGTCATTATTGATGGACGTATCTTAGATATTATCAATTGTGGATTCATAGACGGAACGGTTGTCGTGCCACAGTTTGTATTAGATGAATTACAACTCGTTGCAGATTCAACAGATGGGATGAAGCGTGATCGAGGTCAGCGTGGTCTAGAATTGCTTGAACAACTTATGGACAGTGCACATCCTACACGCATCGAGGAGAAACAATTTAAAGATAAGGTGAAAGAAGTTGACCAACAATTGATTTTACTCGCAAAACATTTGAATGCGAGCATTATGACAACAGATATCAACTTGAACAAAATAGCTAAAATGAAAAACATTAAAGTGTTAAATGTAAACGATTTATCAAAGAGTTTGAAACTGGCCGTTCAGCAAGGAGATGTATTTGATCTATATATTTCTAAAGTTGGTAAAGAAGAAGGTCAAGGTGTTGGATATTTAGAAGATGGCACAATGGTTGTTGTTGATGATGGAAAAAAACACGTCAATAAGACGATGAAAGTTGAAGTGGAGACAATCTTGCAAACATCTTCAGGACGAATTGTTTTTGTCAAAATAGTATAGGAGGCTACTATGGGATATAGCGTAATTATTCCAGCCGCCGGTGTTGGAAAGCGGATGAAACATCATAGAAATAAATTATTCATCGAATTACAAGGTCAATCCATTTTGGAGAGAACTTTAAATATATTTGAAACCCATTCACTATGTGATGAAATTATTATCGCAGTAAATAAACAAGACATTCATGATATAGAACAATTACGAGCTCAATATACAAAAATAAAACCACTAGTAGAAGGTGGAGTTGAACGTCAACATAGTATATATCATGCGCTAAAACATATTGAAAACGATATCGTCATGGTGCATGATGCAGCACGACCCTTTGTCATACATGAACAGATAAACATGTTGTATCAAAGTGTTGTAGAAGGGCAACATGCAGTACTTGGTGTCCGTGCAAAAGATACAATAAAAATAGTGGATGAACACAAAATAATTAAAAGTACACTAGACCGCAATTCGATTTATCACATTCAAACACCTCAAGCTTTTACGAAAAAAGTGTTAACGAAAGCGTATGATGATGCGTTTAGTAAAGGTATTTTAGGAACAGATGATGCTTCACTCGTTGAACAAAGCGGTATTGCTGTTGCGATTATCGAAGGATCCGATACAAATATAAAAATTACAACACCGATTGATATACAACTTGGTGAATTGATATTACAAAATATGGTGAAAAGGAATGAACGGTGATGATTAGAATTGGTTATGGCTACGACGTCCATCAATTTGCTAAAGATCGTGACTTAATCATCGGAGGGATTCACATCCCTTATGATAAAGGACTTTTAGGACATTCTGATGCTGATGTATTATTGCATGCGATTACTGATGCGATATTAGGTGCGGCGGCGTTAGGTGATATAGGAAAGTTATTTCCAGATACTGATCCAAAATTTGAAGGTGCTGACTCGAAAGAATTATTGAAAGAAGCTTATGCACAAGTCGTGGCGAAAGGTTTGACCATTAATAATATAGATGCGACAATTATCGCTGAAGCACCGAAGTTCAGACCTTATATTGACCTAATTAGAGAAGTTATTGCAGAGATCTTAAATATAAGTATAGAGCAAGTTAATGTGAAGGCAACAACATCAGAAAAAATGGGATTTGTTGGACGAAAAGAAGGTATTGCGAGTCATGCTGTGATACTATTAAGCTAATAATGAGTATATGAGTAAGGGAGAATGAATCATGAGTGAAAATATAAGAGTGAGATATGCACCGAGTCCTACTGGATTTTTACATATCGGTAATGCTAGAACAGCGCTATTCAATTATTTATTTGCAAAACATAACGATGGAGCATTTATCATTCGTATTGAAGACACAGATCAGTCTAGACATGTTGATGAAGGTGAGAAGTCTCAATTAGACAATTTAAAATGGCTAGGCATTGATTGGGATGAAAGTGTCGATGTTCCTGGAGATGTAGGTCCATATCGTCAATCCGAGCGTAGACATATTTATGATCCGATTGTTGAGCAATTGTTAAAAGAAGATAAGGCTTATAAATGTTATATGACAGAAGAAGAATTAGAAGCGGAAAGAGAAGAACAAATCGCTAATGGTATGCCTCCTAGATATAGTGGGAAGCATGCGAACTTAACAGATCAAGAGAGAGAACAATTTGAAGCAGAAGGACGCACACCAAGTATTAGATTACGAGTGCCGCAAAATAAGACTTATAAATTCAATGACATGGTGAAAGGTGAAGTATCTTTCGAATCTAATGACTTCGGGGATTGGGTTATCGTCAAAAAAGATGGCATGCCAACGTATAATTTCGCTGTTGCGATTGATGACCACCATATGAAAATAACACATGTTTTACGTGGGGATGATCATATCTCAAATACACCTAAACAATTGATGGTTTATGATGTGCTAGGGTATGAACCACCGATCTTTGGACATATGACATTGATTGTGAACGAGAATAAGAAAAAGTTAAGTAAACGTGATGGATCTATTCTCCAATTTATCGAACAATATAGAGAGCTTGGATACTTGCCAGAAGCATTATTTAATTTCATTACGTTATTAGGTTGGACACCAGGTGGTGAAGAAGAAATTTTCTCAAAAGATGAACTGATTGAGAAGTTTGAAGCAAGTCGATTGAGTAAATCTCCCGCATTTTTTGATAAACAGAAATTAGAATGGATCAATAACCAATATATGAAGACTAAAGATACTGATGCAGTATTTGAAATGTCCATGCCTTTCTTGATGGAAGCGGGTCTTGTCGCACCATCAGATAAAGAATGGGCATATAAACTAGTTGAGTTATATCAACCGCAAATGAGTTATGCGAAAGAAATTGTTGAATTATCTGAGTTATTCTTTAAAGAGAATTTAACGATGGATGACGAAGCGAAAGCGGTATTAAATGGAGAGACTGTTCCAACTGTGTTAAATGAACTTAAAACTAAAGTTGAACAATTAGAGGAATTTGAAGCGACTGCGATTAAGAAAGAAATCAAAGCAATTCAAAAGGAAACAGGTATTAAAGGAAAG
Organism: Abyssicoccus albus; assembly: GCF_003815035.1. NCBI lineage: Bacteria > Bacillati > Bacillota > Bacilli > Caryophanales > Abyssicoccaceae > Abyssicoccus > Abyssicoccus albus. The sequence goes on along the minus strand of NZ_RKRK01000005.1, from coordinate 86,113 downwards.
AACTTATTTATGCCGATTCGTGTAGCAGTTTCTGGACAAACGCATGGTCCAGAACTACCAAATACAATCGAATTGTTAGGGAAAGATAAAGTCATTAAACGTATTGATGAAGCATTATCAATGATATAGAGTAATTATCTTGAAAAAATTCACAAATTGATTTATTGTTATGTATGTAGAATTAGTATAAATAATCTGGCAAATTTAGAGAGCAACTAGTTGGTGTAAAGTTGTCGAAGATTATTTAGAATGCATCTATCTGGAAAGAATAATTACGAATATCATTTGGAGTAAAAATATAGAGTGGAACCGTGTGAAAACACCTCTGAATCAATCTTTGATTGGTTAGAGGTGTTTTTTCGTAGTGAGGTGAGTTGATGTTTAATAGAATTAAAGAAGACATTCAAATGGTGCTAGAGCAAGATCCAGCAGCACCCCAATGGTATACAGTGTTATTGACCTATAGTGGATTGCATGCTATATGGTGGTATTATATATCAAGTTTCTTCCAACGACGAGGCTTTAAGTTCATTGCACGCAGTATATCCCAAATTGCGCGTTGGATTACTGGTGTAGAAATTCACCCGGGTGCTACAATAGGGAAACGATTATTCATTGATCATGGTATGGGCGTAGTAATAGGTGAAACAACAATTATTGGTGATGATGTCACAATATACCAAGGTGTTACGCTTGGAGGTACAGGGAAAGAGTCAGGAAAGCGACATCCGACACTTGGTAATCATGTGCTTGTTGCTGCCGGTGCAAAAGTATTAGGCAGTATTGAAATTGGTGACTGTGTCAATATTGGTGCCAATTCAGTTGTACTTAAAGACGTTCCTTCACATTCTACTGTCGTCGGTATTCCTGGTCGTGTAGTAAAGCATAAAGGCGCGCGCGTTAATATTGATAAAGACTTTAACCATAATAATTTACCGGACCCTATATATGAAAAGCTTAAAGAATTAGAAAGGCATATAGATCAAGTTAAGAATAAGGAGATTGAAGATGATTACATTATATAATACGTTAACTCGAAAGAAAGAAGAATTTAAACCAATAGAAGATGGAAAGGTTTCAATGTATGTATGTGGTCCAACAGTTTATAACTACATTCATATTGGTAATGCTAGACCTGCAATTAGTTTTGATGTGGTTAGGAGATATTTTGAGTATAAAGATTATGAAGTGAAATATGTATCAAACTTTACGGATGTTGATGATAAATTGATCAAGGCAAGCCGAGAGCTTAAAAAAGAAGTGCCTGAGATTGCAGAGCGATTCATTGAAGCGTATTTCGAAGATACGGAAGCATTAAACATTAAAAGAGCAAATGTTCACCCAAGAGTTATGGATCATATGGATGATATCATTCAATTTATTGAAGTGCTGATTGAAAAAGGTCATGCATATGCTGTTGAAGGAGACGTATATTTTAGAACGAGATCATTTGAAGATTATGGAAAGTTAAGTCACCAATCAATTGATGACTTAAAAGTGGGTGCTAGAATTGAAGCGAATGATATTAAGGAAGATCCACTAGATTTCGCGCTATGGAAAAGTGCCAAAGATGGTGAAATCAACTGGAAGTCACCATGGGGGACTGGTCGACCAGGGTGGCATATTGAATGTTCTGTGATGGCTCGTATTCATTTAGGAGATACGATTGATATTCATGCAGGTGGACAAGACTTAACATTCCCCCATCATGATAATGAAATTGCACAATCTGAATGTATGACTGATCAATCATTTGCAAATTATTGGATGCATAACGGTTATATTAATATTGATAATGAAAAAATGAGTAAATCCCTTGGTAACTTTATTTTAGTCCATGACATTATTAAAGAAGTAGACCCAGTGTTACTTAGATATTTTATGCTGACGGCACACTATAGAAACCCGATTAACTACAATAAAGAATTGTTAGATGATGCAAGTATCGGTTTGAATCGATTGAAAAACACATACCAGTCATTACATGAACGATTGGATATGAGTGCGGATATTGGAAAAGAAGATGAGTATTGGCATCAACAACTCGAACATAATTTAACTGAATTTGAACGTGCAATGGATGATGATTTCAACACTCCAAATGCAATTGCAGCATGGTTCGAGCTAATGAAAATGGGGAATAAATATTTAACTGAAGCCCATTCAAATATTAATATATTGAATGCATTTATTAAGCAATATCAAGTTTATATGTCTGTATTAGGTGTTGAGTGGGAGATTGAACAAGAATTATTAGATGAAGATATTGAGAAGTTAATCGAAGAAAGAAATAAAGCACGCTTGAATAAAGATTTTGGACGTGCGGATGAAATTCGTGACCAATTGAAACAACTCAATATTATATTAGAAGATACACCACAAGGTGTGAAGTGGAAACGAGGATAATATGAATGAATATAATATATTGACGTTGGCTTTTATGGGAGATAGTGTTTATGACTTGTATGTAAGACATCATGTCATTAAATCACTAAAGGCAAAACCGAATGCACTTCAACGTGAGGCGACGATTTATGTGTCTGCAAAATCTCAAAGTAAAACAGCTCAATATTTAATCGACTCAAACTTTTTAAATGAGGATGAATTGGATATTTTTAAGCGAGGTAAAAATGCAAAGATTCATTCTAAAGCAAAGAATGCATCAGTCATGGATTATCGAATGTCTACAGGATTTGAAGCGGTCCTTGGCTCACTATATATGAGTCATCAAATAGAGCGATTAGAACAGATTGTGATTCATTCAATAGAATACGTAGAACAGGAGGTAAAATAATGAACAAATCAGAATTAATTGTTGGAAGACACCCGGTTAAAGAAGCGTTAAAGTCAGAACGTGTATGTAATAAATTATTTGTTCAAGAAAGTGCGAATATGAATCAGATGCAAGATATTATCAAGCGTGCTAAAGAACAAAAAGTGGTCGTTCAACAAGTACCTAAATCAAAGCTAGATCACATGAGTAATGAAAATCATCAAGGTGTTATACTGGCTGTTTCCCCGTATGAATATTTGTCGTTGAATGAACTAATTGGTAAGCATAGAGAGTCTGATAAAGTGAGGTTTTTTATTTTAGATGGTATAGAAGATCCGCACAACTTCGGTTCGATGATTCGTACAGCTGATGCAATTGGAATGAGTGGGTTTATTATTCCTGAAAGAAGATCGGTTCAAGTTAATGAAACAGTCGTTAAGACATCTACTGGTGCGATTGAACATATTGATATAGCACGGGTAACTAATTTAGCGAAAGCAATTGATACGTTGAAGAAAGAAGGCTTTTGGATCGTTGGTACCGATGCAAGTGCGACGGATGATTTCCGTAACATGCCTTCGGATGCTAAGTTAGCAATCGTCATTGGATCAGAAGGTGAAGGGATGAGTCGGTTAGTGAAAGACGAGTGTGACTTTTTAATAAAATTGCCGATGGTTGGACATGTTAATAGTTTGAATGCTTCTATTGCAACAAGCTTGATAATGTATGAGTTGCATCGTAAAGATTACCCGCTAGAGGGGTGAACGGATGAAGAAGTATAAATATTTATATGTAGATGGTTATAATGTAATCGGTCAACGCGTGAAATTATCACAATTGACACACAATGAACTATTAGAAGAAAGAAGGCTTCTAATTGAACAATTACAAAATTTAAGCATGACGCTAGCAGATGAAGTGATTTGTGTATTTGATGCATATAATGTGAAATCAAAAGAAAGTGTTGAAGTGACCTTAGGGGTTACAGTGGTTTATACTAAAGAACAACAAACGGCAGATCATTATATTGAAGAGCAAGTTGGCCTTAAATATAATATGCATACAACGGAAGTGATTGTTGTTACGAGTGACTTATCAGAGCAATATTCAGCATTTTTCCAAGGGGCTAAACGAATGTCTAGCCGAGAGTTTAATAAATTAATACAATATGAGCAAAAAAATATTTCAGACATTATATCTGCCAAAAAATCAAAAACGCCAAGATCAAAAATTGAAATTTCTGATGAAATTTATACTAAATTGGACAAACTGCGTAGAAATATTACAGATTGATGTTTGTTGAACAAGATTCTATTCGCTAAAGTATAAGTGTCTTATACTTTAACAAATAGAGGTGTTCAAGATGTTCGTCATTAAAGCCCATACTTTTTATATTTGTGAGGTAAAAAATTACTATATGATTGCAAAGAAAGCTGCAATGCATGATGAAGAAGCTTTTTGCCAACTGTGGAATGAGTATGGTAAATATGCGGATAAATATTTATTAAATTGTCATAGCGGACCATTCAATTCAGATGATTTGTTACAAGATATACAAATAGAGTTATTAAACTTTTGTAAAAACATTGATCGTTATAAAGCGTTATCTGATCGAGAGTTAAAGAGTTTGTTTAAGACCGTCATCAAAAACCAAATCAACAATGCATGGAGAAAGTTTTATTCGTATAAAGAAAAGACGGAGATGGAGCAAATCTCATTATATGATGAATTATCTGAAGATTGTTTGGTCATTGACACGCTAACTAATCATCAGGCGAATAATCCGCTAGAATATATTATATTAGATTGTTCAGTAGAAGAAATTAAGCAATGGTCAAGAACGCGCTCTAAGCATCAAAGAGTTGTACTGAATATGTTAGCTGATAATCGGTCGATAGAAGATATTGTTGTCGATTGTAGGTTGTCTAGAAGGCAAGTGTATAATGCAATATATCAGTTGAGGCAAGATTACAAAAAGATGAATGATAGATGTTGAAGGCTATTTGACTTATGTAATGTATCATTGTATATTTAGTAAGAATATGTATAGTGAATTGAAGGTGGACTTGATGAAGCAAGCGTTATTATGTACAAAATGCGGTTCTAGAAATTACACAATAACTATTAGTGAAAAGCATAAGTCCGAGCGTTTTGAAGCGAAAAAACATTGTAAAGTATGCAACGAACATACTTTGCATAAGGCATCAATTTAGGAGAATGTGAAATGAATAATAATAAAAACTTTTTTGCAAACGTTGTAACTGAAATGAAAAAAGTCAGTTGGCCAACGGGTCAAGAAACAGCTAAATATACGGTGATTGTTATGTTAACCGTTATATTCTTTTTAGCCTTTTTCTATTTAGTAGATTTAGGCATCTCGCAAATCATTGAATTTATGCAATAATATTGGAGGGTCAATATGACTGAGCAAGCGTCACAAAAACATTGGTATGCTGTACACACATACTCGGGGTATGAAAACAAAGTAAAACAAAACCTAGAAAAAAGATTAGAATCGATGAATATGCAAGATTTGATTTTTCGTATTGTTATTCCTGAAGAGGAAGAGATTTCAATTAAAGATGGTAAGAAAAAAAGCACAATCAAGAAAACATTCCCTGGTTATGTATTAGTTGAACTTGTGATGACTGATGAGTCATGGTATGTTGTTCGAAATACACCAGGTGTCACTGGATTCGTTGGAGCTCAAGGAGCGGGGGTTAAACCAAATCCACTCTTGCCGGACGAAATTAAATTTATATTGAAACAGATGGGTATGGCAGAGAAAACGATCGATGTAGATGTTGAAATTGGTGAGCAAATTAAAGTCATCGGTGGACCATTTAAAAATAATATCGGTGCAATCAAAACAATAGATGAAGAGAAATTTAAATTGACGGTACTTGTTGAAATGTTTGGCCGAGAAACACCTGTTGAAGTTGAATTCGACCAAATCGAAAAATTATAGGTTGATTATAAATTTTATATATGGTATTATTTTGTAGTCGCTATTTTCATAGTGACTACATTTTTATGCAAAAATGTAAGAGTGGGAGGGTAAATATTGATGCCCAAATACCACATCACGATAATCTAGGAGGTGCAACGTCGTGGCTAAAAAAATCATTAACGTTGTAAAATTACAAATTCCTGCAGGTAAAGCAAACCCTGCACCACCAGTAGGACCGGCATTAGGTCAAGCAGGTGTTAACATTATGGGATTCTGTAAGGAGTTCAACGCACGTACACAAGATCAAGCAGGTATGATTATTCCAGTAGAAATCAGTGTATTTGAAGATCGTTCATTTACATTTATTACAAAAACTCCACCTGCAGCTGTATTGCTTAAGAAAGCAGCTAAAGTTGAAAAGGGTTCTGGTGAACCGAATAAAAACAAAGTTGCTACAGTTACATCAGCGCAAGTACGTGAAATTGCTGAAACTAAAATGGAAGACTTAAACGCAGCGAACGTAGAGAACGCAATGCGTATGGTCGAAGGTACAGCGCGAAGCATGGGTATTACAGTTGAAGGATAAGAATATTTAATATTCGAATAGGTGTGTTAAACACCTAAAACGTGGGAGGAAATTCCGCTAAAACCACTAAAGGAGGACATATAATGGCTAATAGAGGAAAGAAATATCAAGAAGCGGTTAAAAAATTTGATCCGCAATCATTTTATTCAATTGAAGAAGCAATTAAAATTGCTAAAGAAACAGCAACAACAAGCTTTGACTCAACAGTTGAAGTGGCAATTCGTTTAGGTATTGATACGCGTAAAAATGACCAACAAATTCGTGGTGCAGTAGTGTTACCACATGGTACTGGTAAAACACAACGTGTATTAGTATTTGCTAAAGGTGAAAAGTTAAAAGAAGCTGAAGAAGCAGGAGCTGACTTCGCAGGTGATCAAGAATATGTAAACAAAATCAATCAAGGTTGGTTTGATTTCGATGTAATCGTAGCGACACCAGATATGATGGGAGAAGTTGGTAAATTAGGACGTGTGTTAGGACCTAAAGGATTAATGCCAAACCCTAAAACTGGAACAGTAACGATGGATATTAAAAAAGCAGTTGAAGAAATCAAAGCTGGTAAAGTTGAATACCGTGCTGAAAAAGCAGGTATTGTACATGCATCTATCGGTAAAGCATCATTTACTGAAGAACAGCTTGTTGAAAACTTTAAAACATTACATGATGTAATTTCAAAAGCGAAGCCAGCATCAGCTAAAGGTATATTCTTTAAATCAATTACTGTAACAACAACAATGGGACCTGGAGTTAAAATGGACCCACAAAGCTTCAGAATTGTTTAATTAACACTATTGACAAACGAATAAATGACATATATAATGTGTCAAGTATGAATACTTACCTAAGACAGTAGGAGTTCATTAGAACTTAAAAGACCATCCTACCGAGGCATTGACAACTTGAACCGAACGTTCAAGCACTTTTTGCCGTGGGTAAAAAGTGCTTTTTTTATAGAAAAGCACTATTTCACGCAAGTATGAATCAAATGGAGGTGTCATGGATGTCGAAAATCATCGAGATGAAGCAACAAAAAGTTGATGAAATCGCAGAACAATTAAAAAATTCTGTATCAACAATCGTTGTAGATTACCGTGGTCTAGATGTTGCTGAAGTGACTGAATTACGTAAGCAATTACGTGATGCAGGTGTACAATTCAAAGTTTACAAAAACACTTTAGTACGTCGCGCAGCTGAAAAAGCTGAAATCGAAGGGTTAGATGAATTCTTAACTGGACCAAATGCGATTGCATTTAGTAATGAAGAAGTTGTCACACCAGCTAAAATTCTTAACGACTTCGCAAAAGAACACGAAGCATTAGAAATCAAAACAGGTGTGATTGAAGGAACGCTTACATCAGTTGAAGATGTTAAAGCAATCGCTTCACTACCATCAAGAGAAGGTCTTATTTCAATGGTGTTATCAGTATTACAAGCACCAGTACGAAACTTCGCTTATGCAGTTAAAGCCGTTGGAGAACAAAAAGAGTCTGGTTCTGAAGAGGAAGCAGCAGAATAATTATATTAATTAAAAAAATAGGAGGAATTAATCATGTCAAACGAAAAAATTATCGAAATGATTAAAGAAATGTCAGTTTTAGAATTAAACGACTTAGTAAAAGCAATTGAAGAAGAATTTGGTGTAACTGCAGCGGCTCCAGTCGCAGCAGCAGGTGCAGCTGGTGGAGACGCTAGTGCAGAAGCTAAAACAGAGTTTGATGTTGAATTAACATCAGCTGGATCAAGCAAAATCAAAGTAATCAAAGTTGTTCGTGAAGCAACTGGATTAGGATTAAAAGAAGCGAAAGCGATCGTTGATGAAGCACCGAAAGTTCTTAAAGAAGGAATTTCTGAAGACGAAGCAAACGAATTAAAAGAAAAGTTAGAAGAAGTTGGAGCTTCAGTAGAAGTGAAATAATTTCTAATAATCTCATGAACCCGTTATATTTATATATATAGCGGGTTTATTTTATTTTAGGAGTTGAGACATATGTCCCACTATTATGATGCATCGCCTAATGTATCGAGTGATGAACAGTTAATTGAAAGAAAAATTGCAACACATCAAATGAAATTTCACACGGACAATGGAGTATTTTCTAAAGCGTCTATTGATTACGGCAGTGAATTTTTAATTGAACAATTTATTAATCAAGTAAATTGTGATGAAAGCACCCATATTGTTGATGTAGGATGTGGCTATGGACCTATCGGTCTGACAGTAAAAAAACATTTCAACTGTCAAATGACGATGGTCGATATCAATGAAAGGGCGATTCAATTAGCAAAGAAAAATGCTAAATTAAACAACTTAAGATCGTCAATTAATATTTTTCAAAATGATATTTTATCGAATATAGGTAAAGGTGAAATCGACATATTGTTAACAAATCCTCCTATTCGAGCAGGGAAAGAAGTCGTACATTCAATTATTACACAAGCGCGTCAACTTGATATCAATGAAGTTTGGGTTGTCATCCAAAAAAAACAAGGTATGTCATCGATGAAGAAGCATATAGAATCGTTATATAGTGATGTTGAAACTATTGCGAAAAGTAAAGGGTATTATATTTTGCGAGGAAGTATTGATTTAATATAATGATTATGATAAAGTTATATAATGTATAAAATTATATTCAATCAGTGTGCCTTTTTAGAGGTAATTCTAATCGGTCATTGATTGAATGAGATAAGAAGTATAATGACAATAAATGAAAATGGGTTCATCATGATTCCGTTTTCTTTTTGTCTTATATCTCATAAATTTTGAGGGGTGAATTTGTTGAGTAATCAACTGATCCAATACGGCAAACACCGTACACGTAGAAGCTATGCACGAATTTCAGAGATTTTAGAACTACCTAACTTAATCGAGATTCAAACGAAGTCTTATGATTGGTTTTTAGAAGAAGGATTAATCGAGATGTTTAATGATATCTCACCAATTGAAGATTTCACTGGTAATTTATCATTAGAGTTTGTAAATTATCGTCTAGGTGAACCAAAGTATGATATGGAAGAAGCAAAAGACCATGATGCAACTTATTCTGCGCCATTACGTGTCAAAGTACGTTTGTTAATTAAAGAAACGGGCGAAGTGAAGGAACAAGAAGTATTCATGGGTGACTTCCCGTTGATGACAGACACAGGGACATTCATTATTAACGGAGCAGAACGTGTTATTGTATCGCAGCTCGTTCGTTCTCCATCGGTTTATTATAGTGAAAAAGTGGATAAGAACGGTAAAGTAAGTTTTGGTGCAACAGTTATTCCGAATCGTGGAGCTTGGTTAGAATATGAAATTGATGCTAAGGATGTTGTATACGTTCGTATCGATAGAACAAGGAAATTACCGATCACTGTTTTACTACGTGCTCTAGGTTTTGGAACTAACCAAGAGATTATAGAGCTATTAGGTGATAATGAGTATATTCAAAACACTCTTGAAAAAGATGGAACTGAAACTGTCGATCAAGCCCTTCTTGAAATTTATGAACGATTACGTCCTGGTGAGCCACCAACAGTAGAAAATGCGAAGAATTTATTATATTCTAGATTCTTTGATCCGAAAAGATATGACCTAGCTAGCGTTGGTCGTTACAAAATGAACAAAAAGCTTCATACGAAACATAGATTATTTAATCAAGAACTGGCTGAATCAATTATTGACACAGAAACTGGAGAAGTTTTAGTAGAAGAAGGTACATTAATTGATCGTCGCGTTCTTGAAAAAATCATGGATCAACTAGAGTCTACGGCGAATGTTGAAGTGCATCAATTAGAGCAATCTGTATTAGATGAACCGATTGAAGTACAATCTATTAAAGTGAAAGTTCCAAATGCAGAAGGTGATGAAGAAAAAACTGCAACTGTTTTAGGTAATGCAATGCCAGATAAAGAAATGAAGTGTATCACGCCTTCAGATATTGTAGCTTCTATCAGTTATTTCTTTAACTTATTAGATGGAATTGGTTATACAGATGATATTGACCACTTAGGGAATAGAAGATTACGTTCTGTTGGTGAGTTATTACAAAACCAATTTAGAATTGGATTGTCACGTATGGAACGTGTCGTTCGTGAACGTATGTCGATTCAAGATGTTGATTCAATTACGCCACAACAATTAATTAACATTAGACCGGTTATCGCATCTATCAAAGAGTTCTTTGGTAGTTCTCAATTGTCGCAGTTCATGGATCAAACAAACCCATTAGCAGAGTTAACGCATAAGAGAAGGTTATCCGCATTAGGCCCAGGAGGATTAACAAGAGAACGTGCAGGTATGGAAGTTCGTGACGTTCACTATTCTCACTATGGACGTATGTGTCCAATTGAAACGCCAGAAGGACCGAACATTGGACTAATCAACTCGCTTTCTAGTTATGCGAGAGTTAATGCATTTGGTTTCATTGAAACTCCTTATCGTAAGATTGATCCTGAAACTAATCGTGTGACTTCGCAATTTGATTATTTAACAGCCGATGAAGAAGATGGCTATGTTGTAGCCCAAGCGAATGCTCGTCTTAACGAAGATGGTGAATTCTTAGATGAGGAAGTCGTTTGTAGGTTCCGTGGTAACAACACGAAGATGAAGAGTGAACGTATGGATTACATGGATGTTTCTCCAAAGCAGGTTGTTTCTGCAGCTACAGCGTGTATTCCATTCTTGGAAAATGATGACTCTAACCGTGCGTTGATGGGTGCGAACATGCAACGACAAGCTGTACCTTTGATGAACCCTGAAGCACCATTTGTAGGTACAGGTATGGAGCATGTTGCGGCAAGAGATAGTGGAGCAGCTGTTGTAAGTAAATATCATGGCCGTGTCGAGCACGTGGAAGCGAATGAAATTCGAGTGAAGCGCATCGAGAACATCGATGGTAAAGAAACTGAAACAGATACAACAACGTATCGTTTATCTAAATTTATTCGTTCGAACTCTGGGACAAGTTATAACCAACGTCCTATCGTTAAAGTTGGGGACATTGTTGATAAAGGTGAGATTTTAGCCGATGGACCGTCAATGGAAAAAGGTGAAATGGCACTTGGTCGAAATGTTGTCGTTGGATTTATGACTTGGGATGGGTATAACTATGAAGATGCTGTTATTATGAGCGAACGTCTTGTTAAAGATGATGTCTATACTTCTATCCACATCGAAGAGTATGAATCTGAGTCTAGAGATACTAAGCTAGGACCAGAAGAGATTACGAGAGATATTCCGAATGTTAGTGAGAATGCACTTAAAAATTTAGATGACCGTGGTATCGTGTATATAGGCGCGGAAGTTAAAGATGGTGATATTCTCGTCGGAAAGGTTACGCCTAAAGGTGTGACGGAGTTAACTGCTGAAGAACGGTTACTACATGCCATCTTTGGTGAGAAAGCACGTGAAGTTCGTGATACATCATTGCGAGTACCTCATGGTGCTGGTGGTATTGTGCATGATATTAAAGTGTTCAATCGTGAAGATGATGATGAGTTATCACCAGGAGTTAACCAACTTGTTCGTGTATATATCGTTCAAAAACGTAAAATCTCAGTCGGAGATAAAATGTGTGGACGTCATGGGAACAAAGGTGTAATTTCGAAGATTTTACCGGAAGAAGATATGCCTTATTTACCAGACGGTAGACCAATTGATATTATGTTAAACCCATTAGGGGTACCATCACGTATGAATATTGGACAAGTACTTGAGTTACATCTTGGGATGGCTGCTAAAGAAATGGGTATCCATGTTGCCTCTCCAGTCTTTGATGGTGCGAACGAGGAAGATGTTTGGAATACAATTGAAGAAGCTGGAATGGCTCGTGATGGTAAGACTGTATTATACGATGGTCGAACGGGAGAACCATTTGATAATCGTGTATCTGTCGGTGTCATGTACATGTTGAAGCTTGCACATATGGTAGACGATAAGTTACACGCACGTTCTATTGGGCCGTACTCACTAGTTACTCAACAACCACTAGGTGGTAAAGCACAATTTGGTGGTCAAAGATTTGGTGAGATGGAAGTATGGGCGTTAGAAGCATATGGAGCGGCATATACATTACAAGAAATTCTTACTGTCAAATCAGATGATACAGTAGGTCGCGTGAAGACTTATGAAGCAATCGTTAAAGGTGAGAATGTACCGCGTCCAGGAGTACCTGAATCATTTAGAGTGTTAATGAAAGAGTTGCAGTCACTTGGTTTAGACGTGAAAATTATGGACGAATCAGATAATGAAATCACGATGAAAGATACAGAGGAAGATCAGACGATATCAATGACTAATAATACTAGTAACACACATAAGCCAGAACAAGTTTAATTTTAATTAATTCAATCATATATGGCCTACATGTAAAAAATTAAAAGGAGGGCGCGCTTTGATTGATGTAAATAAATTTAGTTATATGCAAATAGGGTTAGCTTCATCGGAGAAAATTAGAACTTGGTCTGAAGGTGAAGTTAAAAAGCCAGAGACGATTAACTACCGTACATTAAAGCCAGAAAAAGATGGACTATTTTGTGAGAGGATTTTCGGGCCCACAAAGGACTACGAATGTAGTTGTGGTAAGTACAAACGCCGAGCATACCCGAAAGTAGATGTATGTGAACGTTGTGGTGTTTCTATCACGAAGTCAAAAGTACGTCGCGAGCGTATGGGGCATATTGAATTAGCTGCACCAGTATCTCATATTTGGTATTTCAAAGGTATTCCATCACGTATGGGACTACTTCTTGATATGTCACCGAGACAACTTGAGGAAGTAATTTACTTCGCTTCATATGCTGTTATTAATCCTGGCCCAACAGGATTAGATAAAAAAGAATTACTGTCTGAACGTGAATATCGTGAATATTACGATAAGTTCGGTGAAAATTTCACAGCGAAAATGGGTGCGGAAGCGATTCGTGACTTATTAAGACAAATCGACTTAGATGCTGAACTTAAGGCGCTTCAAGAAGAATTAGAATCAGCTACTGGACAACGTTTAACTCGTGCGATTAAAAGGTTAGAAGTTGTAGAATCATTTAGAAATTCAGGCAATAAGCCTGAATGGATGATTCTAGATGTTCTTCCTATTATTCCACCTGAGATTCGTCCGATGGTTCAATTAGATGGTGGCAGATTTGCAACAAGTGATTTAAACGACTTATATCGTCGAGTGATTAATCGTAACAACCGTTTGAAGCGTCTATTAGATTTAGGAGCGCCTGGAATTATCGTTCAAAATGAGAAACGTATGTTACAAGAAGCCGTCGACGCTTTAATTGATAACGGACGTCGTGGCCGACCTGTTACTGGACCAGGAAATAGACCACTCAAATCACTATCTCATATGTTGAAAGGGAAACAAGGACGTTTCCGTCAGAACTTACTTGGTAAGCGTGTAGATTACTCAGGGCGTTCTGTTATCGTTGTTGGACCGAACTTAAAAATGTATGAGTGTGGACTTCCTAAAGAAATGGCTCTTGAGTTGTTCAAACCATTTGTTATGAAGGAATTAGTCTCTCGTGAAATTGCAACAAACATCAAAAATGCAAAAGGTAAAATTGAGCGCATGGAATCTGAAGTATGGGATGTTTTAGAAGATGTAATTAAAGAACATCCAGTGCTTTTAAACCGTGCACCAACACTTCATAGATTAGGAATTCAAAGCTTTGAAGCGAAATTAGTTGAAGGTCGAGCGATTCGTTTGCACCCACTTGTTACAACGGCATATAATGCGGATTTCGACGGAGACCAAATGGCAGTTCATGTGCCGCTTTCAAAAGAAGCACAAGCTGAGGCGCGAATGTTAATGTTAGCAGCGCAAAATATTCTGAATCCTAAAGATGGTAAACCTGTTGTAACACCATCACAGGATATGGTTCTCGGTAACTATTATTTAACGTTAGAACGTGCTGGGACACTTGGAGAAGGATCCATCTTCAAAGATGCAAACGAAGTCATTATGGCATATCAAAATGGTTACGTTCATTTACATTCAAGAATTGCATTACGTGCATCAAGTTATAATGCACCGAAAGTGGCTGAGAAGCATGAAGGCAAGTTAATGTTGACTTCAGTTGGTAAAGTTATATTTAATGAGATAATGCCGGATTCATTCCCATACATTAATGAACCAACGAAAGAAAACTTGGAAGTCGCTACACCAGACAAGTACTTCATCGATGCGATAGATTTAGATGAAGCTGGTTTAAAAGCACACTTTAATACATTAGAAGAGGTACCGTCATTTAATAAAAAGTACCTTGGACAAATCATTGCTGAAGTATTCAATAAATTCCACATTACAGAAACATCAGTGATGCTTGACTTAATGAAGGACTTAGGGTTTAAGTATTCATCTAAAGCAGGTATTACTGTTGGTGTAAGTGACGTCGTTGTATTACCAGATAAACAAGAAATTATTAATGAAGCAGAAGACAAAGTAGAAAAGGTTACAAAACAATTTACACGTGGTTTAATTACTGAAGAAGAACGCTATAATGCTGTCATTGAAATATGGACAAATGCGAAAGATACGATCCAAGATAAGTTAATGGCATCATTAGGTAAATTGAACCCGATTTACATGATGAGTGATTCAGGAGCCCGAGGTAACGCATCTAACTTCACACAACTCGCAGGAATGCGTGGACTAATGGCGAACCCTTCTGGTCGAATTATTGAATTACCGATTAAGTCTAGTTTCCGTGAAGGTCTTACTGTATTAGAATACTTTATTTCAACGCATGGTGCCCGTAAAGGTCTTGCTGATACGGCACTGAAAACAGCCGATTCTGGTTATTTAACACGCCGTCTTGTTGATGTGGCTCAAGATGTAATCGTTCGTGAAAAAGATTGTGGAACAGACCGAGGCTTATTAGTAAAAGCAATCAAAGAGGATAACGAACTTATCGAACCGTTGTTCGATCGTTTAGAAGGTCGTTATGCAAAAGAAACAGTACGACACCCTGAAACTAAAGAAATTATTGTGAAGTCGAATGAATTGATTACTGTTGATTTGGCGAAAGAAATTGTTAATGCAGGTATTGAAGAAGTCTACATTCGATCAGCATTCACATGTAATACACGCCATGGTGTATGTGAGCGTTGTTACGGTAAAAACTTAGCTACAGGTGAAAAAGTTGAAGTCGGTGAAGCTGTAGGAACAATTGCCGCACAATCTATCGGTGAACCAGGTACACAATTAACAATGCGTACATTCCACACAGGTGGAGTCGCAGGTAGCGATATTACCCAAGGTTTACCACGTATTCAGGAATTATTTGAAGCACGAAATCCGAAAGGACAAGCTGTTATTTCAGAAATTAATGGTGAAGTCACTGATATTGAAGTTATTAAAGATCGTCAACAAGAAATTAAAGTTAAAGGTGACAATGAAACAAGAACTTACGTTGCGTCTGGAACTGCACGCTTAAAAATCGAAGTTGGTGACAAGGTCGAACGTGGTCAAGTATTAACTGATGGTTCAATTGAACCGAAACATCTATTGAATGTGGCTGGATTAAATGAAACTCAGAATTACTTGCTTAAAGAGGTACAGAAAGTATACCGTATGCAAGGGGTTGAAATTGATGACAAGCACGTTGAAGTCATGGTACGTCAAATGTTACGTAAAGTAAGAATAATCGAAGCAGGAGACACATCATTATTACCAGGTGCTCTCGTTGATATTCATCAGTTTACTGACGCAAACAAGGAAATCTTTAAGCAACGTAAACGACCAGCAACTGCTAAACCTGTACTCCTTGGAATAACGAAAGCTTCACTAGAAACAGAAAGTTTCTTATCAGCAGCTTCATTCCAAGAGACAACTAGAGTGTTGACAGATGCAGCAATTAAAGGAAAACGTGATAATCTTCTTGGATTAAAAGAGAATGTTATTATTGGTAAATTGATTCCAGCAGGTACTGGTATGCAACGCTATAATAAGTTTGATTTTGATCATGATGTAATGCAAGTAAACGAAGAAGAAACGCAACTAAACTAATTAGTGTATTAAACCCAGAAAACAATTTAATTGAAGGCAATTAAATTGTTTTCTTCTTTTTAATAATAGAAAAATACTTTGACAAATAACTATTAAAATGATACTATTGTTAAGGTTACTTTTGAATAGAGTATCACGATGACCATGTAAGATTAATCTTACGTAATTTTTTTACTTCAAAAATGAACCACCTGGATGTGTGGTATTAATGAAAGAGAGGAGGATAAAATATGCCTACTATTAATCAGTTAGTTCGTAAACCGCGTCAATCTAAAAGTAAGAAATCAAATTCTCCAGCAATGAACAGAGGTTTCAACAGTTTGAAGAAGCGTCCAACGATAACAAACTCTCCACAAAAGCGTGGTGTTTGTACACGTGTTGGAACAATGACACCGAAAAAACCGAACTCAGCATTACGTAAATATGCGCGTGTTCGTTTATCGAATAACATGGAGGTCAATGCATACATTCCTGGTATCGGCCATAACTTACAAGAGCACAGTGTTGTACTTGTACGTGGTGGACGTGTAAAAGACTTACCAGGGGTACGTTATCACATTGTACGTGGTGCACTTGATACTTCAGGTGTTGATGGGCGCCGTCAAGGCCGTTCATTATACGGAACTAAGAAGCCTAAAGAATAATAATTAAACAGTTTTATTTCAAATGTAAATTAATTGTTAAAATTATTGTTGAAAGTGGAATATACAAAAAAAATAAATTATACTATGAAAGGAGGATTCATTATGCCTCGTAAAGGTTCAGTACCAAAGCGTGACGTATTACCGGATCCGATTCATAATTCTAAATTAGTAACAAAATTAATTAATAAAATTATGATTGACGGAAAACGTGGTACAGCGCAACGTATTTTATACAATGCTTTTGATTTAGTGCAAGAACGTTCGGGTAAAGATGCTATGGAAGTATTTGATGAAGCATTAAACAACATCATGCCAGTGCTTGAAGTTAAAGCACGTCGTGTTGGTGGTTCTAACTATCAAGTACCTGTAGAAGTTCGTCCTGATCGTCGTACGACACTTGGTTTACGTTGGTTAGTTAATTACGCACGCCTTCGTGGTGAAAAGACAATGGAAGAGCGTCTAGCGAATGAAATTTTAGATGCTGCTAACAACACTGGTGGTGCCGTTAAGAAACGTGAAGACATGCATAAAATGGCAGAAGCAAACAAAGCATTTGCTCACTACAGATGGTAAAATAACACGTCTATTTAGACGGGTTATTACCATATAAATAACCTTAGGAAGGGGAAAGAATACTTATGGCAAGAGAGTTTTCACTAGAAAAAACTCGTAATATCGGTATCATGGCTCACATCGATGCTGGAAAGACGACAACGACTGAACGTATTCTTTATTACACAGGTAAGATTCATAAAATTGGAGAAACACACGAAGGTGCATCTCAGATGGACTGGATGGAACAAGAACAAGAACGTGGTATTACAATTACAAGTGCTGCGACAACTGCTTCTTGGAAGGATCACCGTATCAACATTATTGATACACCAGGACACGTAGATTTCACTGTTGAAGTTGAACGTTCATTACGTGTATTAGATGGTGCTGTAACTGTGCTGGATGCTCAATCAGGCGTTGAACCACAAACTGAAACAGTTTGGAGACAAGCAACGACATATGGTGTTCCTCGTATTGTATTCATCAATAAGATGGACAAAACAGGTGCTGACTTCAAATATTCAGTAGGAACACTTAAAGAGCGATTACAAGCAAACGCGCATCCAATTCAACTTCCAATTGGTGCTGAAGATAACTTCTCAGGTATCATCGATTTAGTTGAGATGAGAGCATTCAATTATAATAATGATTTAGGAACTGAAATTGAAGAAATAGATATTCCTGAAGAATTTATGGCTGAAGCTGAAGAATTAAGAGAAGGTTTAATTGAAGGTTTGTCAGAAGTCAATGAAGAAATTATGGAGAAATATTTAGGCGGAGAAGAAATTTCAAAGGATGAGTTGAAAGCGGCAATCCGTAAAGCAACTTGTGATGTAGAATTCTATCCAGTACTTTGTGGTACAGCATTCAAAAACAAAGGTGTTCAATTGATGATTGACGCCGTTTTAGATTACTTACCATCTCCATTAGACGTTAAACCAATTGTTGGACACCGTGTAAGTGATGAAGAAGAAGAAGTTATCGCTAGAGCTGATGATTCAGCTGACTTTGCTGCATTAGCATTTAAAGTTGCAACGGATCCATTCGTTGGTAAATTAACATTCTTCCGTGTGTACTCAGGTACATTATCATCTGGTTCATACGTTAAAAACTCTACGAAAGGTAAGCGTGAACGTGTTGGGCGTATCTTACAAATGCACGCAAACTCTCGTGAAGAGATTTCAACAGTATACGCTGGAGATATCGCTGGAGCAGTAGGTCTTAAAGGTACAGGAACTGGAGATACTTTATGTGGTGAAAAAGATGATATCATCCTAGAGTCTATGGAGTTCCCAGAGCCAGTAATCCAACTTTCTGTTGAGCCTAAGTCTAAAGCAGACCAAGCTAAAATGACAGAATCACTTGTTAAATTACAAGAAGAAGACCCTACATTCCATGCGCATACGGATGAAGAAACTGGACAAGTTATCATTGCAGGTATGGGTGAATTACACTTAGATATTTTAGTTGACCGTATGAAACGTGAATTCAAAGTTGAATGTAACGTTGGTGCGCCAATGGTATCTTACCGTGAAACATTTAAACAATCAGCAAGCGTTCAAGGTAAATTCTCACGTCAATCAGGTGGTAAAGGACAATATGGTGATGTTCATATTGAATTTACTCCAAATGAAGTAGGTGCAGGATTTGAATTTGAAAACGCAATCGTTGGTGGTGTTGTTCCTCGTGAATATATCCCATCAGTAGAAGCTGGTCTTAAAGATGCAATGGAAAATGGTGTTATTGCCGGCTATCCATTAATTGATGTGAAAGCGAAATTATTTGATGGTTCATACCATGATGTCGATTCATCTGAAATGGCCTTCAAAATTGCAGCATCACTTGCATTAAAAGAAGCGGCTAAAGTGTGTCAACCTGTTATCTTAGAACCAATGATGAAAGTTGAAGTAATCATCCCTGAAGAATATATGGGAGATATTATGGGAGATATTACTTCACGTCGTGGACGTGTAGATGGAATGAATGCTCGCGGTAACGCACAAGTCGTTAATGCGTATGTTCCACTTTCGGAAATGTTTGGTTACTCAACGTCATTACGTTCTAATACACAAGGTCGTGGAACTTATACTATGACATTTGATCATTATGAAGAGGTTCCTAAATCAGTAGCTGAAGAAATCATCAAGAAAAATAAAGGTGAATAATCTTTAATTAAATGATTTGATTTTTTTAAGTAAATGATTTATAACGATTATATAGGAATTAACATGCATAAAGTGATATAATACCTTTATGCATGATTTAAATAAAATTAACATATATTAAAGGAGAGTATTATAATGGCTAAAGAAAAATTTGATCGCTCGAAGACCCATGCCAATATCGGTACAATTGGTCACGTTGACCACGGGAAAACTACATTAACAGCTGCAATCGCTACAGTATTAGCGAAAAGTGGTGCTGGAGAAGCACAATCATATGATATGATTGATAACGCTCCAGAGGAAAAAGAACGTGGAATCACAATCAATACTTCACATATAGAGTATGAAACTGAAACACGTCACTATGCACACGTTGACTGCCCAGGACACGCTGACTATGTTAAGAACATGATTACTGGTGCTGCTCAAATGGACGGCGGTATCTTAGTAGTATCTGCTGCTGATGGTCCAATGCCACAAACACGTGAACACATTCTATTATCACGTAACGTTGGTGTTCCAGCATTAGTTGTATTCTTAAACAAAGTTGACATGGTTGACGATGAAGAATTATTAGAATTAGTTGAAATGGAAGTTCGTGAATTATTATCAGAATATGACTTCCCTGGAGATGACGTTCCAGTAATCGCTGGTTCAGCGCTTAAAGCTTTAGAAGGTGTTAAAGAATACGAAGACAAAATTTTAGAATTAATGGCTGCAGTTGATGAGTACATCCCAACTCCAGAACGTGATTCTGATAAGCCATTCATGATGCCAGTTGAGGACGTATTCTCAATTACTGGTCGTGGTACAGTTGCAACAGGACGTGTTGAGCGTGGATCAGTTAAAGTCGGTGACGAAATCGAAATCATCGGTATTAAAGACGAGTCTACTAAAACAACAATCACTGGTGTTGAAATGTTCCGTAAGTTATTAGACTATGCTGAAGCTGGAGATAATATTGGTGCCTTATTACGTGGTGTGAACCGTGAAGATATCCAACGTGGTCAAGTATTAGCGGCTCCTGGATCAATCACTCCACACACTAAGTTTAAAGCTGAAGTATATGTATTATCTAAAGACGAAGGTGGACGTCATACTCCATTCTTCTCAAACTACCGTCCACAATTCTATTTCCGTACTACTGATGTTACAGGTGTTGTAACTTTACCAGAAGGTACTGAAATGGTTATGCCTGGAGATAACGTTGAAATGAACGTTGAATTAATCTCTCCAATCGCTATTGAAGATGGTACTCGTTTCTCTATCCGTGAAGGTGGACGTACTGTAGGATCAGGCGTTGTATCTGTAATCGAAGAGTAAGTGAGACTTAAGGCAAAGAGGATAATCCTCTTTGCTTTTTTTGTGTTATAATGTAAGCGGTTACCCAAAGTGAGGAGGGATAGCATTGAATAAAGCGTTGCTGATTATTGATTATTCATATGATTTTGTTGCAACAGATGGTAAATTAACTGCTGGAGAAGCAGCGCAACATATAGAAAAATCATTATATGAAAGAATTAAACAATCATATAATGATGGTGAATTTATTTTCTTTATGATGGATGCCCATGTTGAAGAAGATTATTATCATCCAGAAACAAAACTATTTCCAGAACATAATATATTGGGAAGTAAAGGAATTGAACTTTATCAAAGTATTAGAGATTTATATAATGAAATAAAAGATGATGAACTTGTATTCTTCATTGAAAAAACTAGGTATAGCGCTTTCCAAGGTACGCCACTGCAACTGTTACTTAAAGAGAGAAATATTGAATCAATCCAATTGACAGGCTTAGTTACAGATATATGCATTCTACACACTGCAATTGATGCATATAACTTAGGGTATGATATAACTATTTATAAAGATTGTGTCGCATCTTTTAATCAAGTAGGTCATGAATTTGCGTTAAGTCACTTTGAAAAGA
Organism: Abyssicoccus albus; assembly: GCF_003815035.1. Taxonomy (NCBI): domain Bacteria; kingdom Bacillati; phylum Bacillota; class Bacilli; order Caryophanales; family Abyssicoccaceae; genus Abyssicoccus; species Abyssicoccus albus. Next base: position 64,511 of record NZ_RKRK01000005.1, on the reverse strand, counting down.
CATTGGGAGCAACAGTTGAATAAAATTAGGACTGATCATTAAAATACTTAAGCGTAGCATTGATTAAGACTTCAACGCCATACTTCATACCACTTTCATCAATATCAAATAATGGATGGTGGTGAGGGTATCCAGCTTTAAAATTAGGATTATAAGTTCCTGTGTGGAAAAAGGATCCTGGTACTCTTTGTAAATAATAGCTGAAGTCTTCACCCCCTAGGCTTGCTTCTAATTCTATGACTTTATCAATTGAAGTACTATTTGATGCGCTATCATATATGAGCTGTGTAGCGTAATGATCGTTAACGATAGGTGGATATCCTTTTAGGTATTCAAGTTCATAAGTAACACCAAAATACGTGCTTGTTGAATTGAGACATTTTTTTAATGAATCAATCATTATTTTTTGAGTTTGATAGTCAAATGTTCGTATTGTTCCAGCGATTTTGGATTCTTCAGGAATGATGTTGTTTTGCGAACCTGTTTGAATCATCGTGATGGATAGTACATTTGATGAACTAGATGGAATATTTCTATGGATGAACTGCATTTGATTACAAAGAGAAATTGTGGCAGCAACTGGATCAATTGTTGATTCAGGTTTAGACGCGTGACCACCCTTACCTTTCATTGTAATGAAGAAATCATCTGGCATACCTGTTAATGTCCCTGATTTATAACCTATTGTGCCAACAGGGAGATCGCTAGACATATGTTGACCGAAGATAATATCGACACGATCTAGAGCGCCATCTTTAATCATTGAAATGGCACCACCCGGATCCACTTCTTCTCCGTGTTGAAATATAAAGGTTACGTTCCCTGTGAGTTCATCTTTATGCGCATTTAAAATTTTGGCAACAATAAGTAACGAGGCAGTATGTGCATCATGACCACACGCATGCATCACGCCATCGATTGTAGATTTATATGATACGTCTTTTTCATCTTGAATTGGAAGTGCATCAAAATCGGCACGAAGAGCTACAGTAGGAAGATTTGTGTCAATGATAATCTTACCAACTACACCTAGACCACCGACATTTGTTCTTACTTCATCCAGGCCTAAGTCTGTTAAGTAATCTGCAATATATTGTGATGTTTTATATTCTTGGAATGATAGTTCAGGATTCATATGAAAGTGTCGACGCAAATTAACCATTTCACGGTAGTGGGATTCAATCTGTTGAGTAATATCGAACATATTATTTCATCTCCTTTATTTTTAGTTTATATTGTATCAATTTTCAGACAAATATAAAAGATAAGAAGTTCTACATAATAATTAATACTTACAGATGAAAATGTTAAACTATAAATGAATAATAATTTGGAGGTCATAAAAATGACTAAGGCATTGAATGAATTTTTAGAGTCAAATTTGAAAGAGTTAAAAGATAATGGTTTGTACAATGAAATCAATGTTGTAGAAGGTGCGAATGGTGCTGAAATAACAATTGATGGACGAAAGATGATTAATTTATCATCAAATAACTACTTAGGACTTGCAACAAATGAAACACTAAAACAAGCTGCGAAATCTGCTGTTGATTCTCATGGTGTAGGTGCCGGTGCTGTAAGAACGATTAACGGAACACTTGATTTACACGTTGAATTAGAAGAGACGTTAGCTAAATTTAAAGGTACTGAAGCTGCAATTGCTTATCAATCAGGATTTAACTGCAATATGGCTGCTATTTCTGCGGTGATGAATAAGCACGATGCAATTTTATCAGATGAATTAAACCACGCTTCAATTATAGATGGATGTCGTCTTTCAAAAGCAAAAATTATCCGTGTTAAACATTCGGACATGGATGATTTAAGACAGAAAGCGAAAGAAGCAGTAGAATCAGGACAATATAATAAAGTGATGTATATTACAGACGGTGTATTCTCAATGGATGGAGATGTTGCAAAACTTCCTGAGATTGTTGAGATTGCAGAAGAGTTCGGATTAATTACGTATGTTGATGATGCGCATGGAAGCGGTGTAATGGGTAAAGGTGCTGGAACAGTTAAACATTTCGGTCTACAAGATAAAATTGACTTCCAAATCGGTACATTATCGAAAGCGATTGGTGTAGTTGGAGGATACGTCGCAGGAAGTCAGCAATTGATTGACTGGTTAAAAGTTGCTTCAAGACCATTCTTATTCTCAACATCTTTAGCACCTGGAGATACGAAAGCAATTACAGAAGCGGTACAAATGTTAATGGATTCAACAGAATTGCATGATAAATTATGGGAAAATGGTGATTACTTAAAAGAAGGATTAAAATCATTAGGATTTGATATCGGTCATTCAGAAACACCAATTACGCCATGTATTATCGGTGATGAGAAAACAACTCAACAATTCTCTAAACGTCTAATGGAAGAAGGCGTATATGCGAAGTCCATTGTCTTCCCAACAGTACCCAAAGGAACAGGTCGTGTACGTAATATGCCGACAGCGGCACATACGAAAGAAATGTTAGACGAAGCATTGAAAGTTTACGAAAAAGTAGGAAAGGAGCTAGGTGTACTATCGTAACTGATGTTAAAGGAGTGTAGGTGAATTATGAAAAGAATTATAATTACTGGCGCGTTAGGACAAATTGGTACAGAATTAACACAGAAGTTAAGAGAAGTATACGGTGATGAGAATGTACTTCCAACAGATATTAGAGAGCCAGATATGGAAATCTTTAAAGGAAAGCCATTCGAAGTATTAGATGTCATGAATATCGATCGAATGAAAGAACTTGTCGAATCATTTAAACCAGATACGATTATGCATATGGCGGCACTGTTAAGTGCAGTCGCAGAATCAAAACCTCTCATCGCGTGGAACTTAAATATGGGAGGACTTGTAAATGCATTAGAAGTTGCACGAGAATATGATTTACAATTCTTTACACCAAGTAGTATTGGAGCGTTTGGCCCAACGACGCCGAAAGATGATACGCCACAAGTGACGATTCAAAGACCAACAACGATGTATGGTGTGAATAAAGTATCAGGTGAATTATTGTGTGATTATTATTATCACAAATTCGGAGTTGATACACGTGGAGTTAGATTCCCAGGATTAATTTCACATGTGAAAGAACCAGGCGGAGGTACGACGGATTACGCTGTAGATATATACTTCCAAGCGATTAGAGAAGGTCAATATACATCGTATATTGACAAAGGAACATATATGGACATGATGTATATGGATGATGCAGTTCAAGCGATTATCGATTTAATGGAAGCAGATGGCGATCAATTAGAAACCCGTAACGCATTTAATATTACAGGAATGAGTTTTGAGCCTGAACAAATTGCTGCTGAAGTGAAGAAGCATATACCTGATTTTGAAATGAATTATGATGTTGACCCGGTACGTCAAGGTATTGCGAATAGTTGGCCGAATCATATTGATGATAGTGAAGCGAGAAGACAGTGGAAATTCAATCCAAAATATGATTTAGAGAAAATGACTGAAGTGATGTTAGAAGCGATTAGAAATAAATAGAAAATTTTTGTTTGACTTTTGTTTTGAAAAAAACAAAAGTCATTTTTTTTACATAATTTTAAACATATATTAATTAATAATTAAAATGGTGGTGTTACTATTTAAATATATTAGAAAAGGGGTGTGGGTATATGCTTAAACTCGAGAATATACATAAATCTTACAATGGAAATGATTATGCCGTGAAGAATTTCAATTTATTAATTGAAGAAAATGAGTTTATAGTTTTTGTTGGACCATCTGGTTGTGGTAAATCCACTACGCTTAGAATGATTGCGGGGTTAGAAGATATCACTAAAGGATCTATTGAAATAGATCAAAAGAAAGTAAATAATATGCATCCTAAAGATAGAGATATAGCAATGGTATTTCAAAATTATGCTCTATACCCACATATGACAGTTTATAATAATATGGCTTTCGGGTTAAAAATGAGAAAGATGAAGAAAAATGAAATACAAAAGAAAGTACATGACTCAGCAAATATACTCGAGATTGAACATTTATTAGAAAGAAAGCCGAAAGAATTATCAGGGGGACAAAAACAAAGGGTTGCTTTAGGTAGAGCGATAGTGCGAGATGCGAAAGTTTATTTAATGGATGAGCCGTTATCTAATTTAGACGCTAAATTAAGAATTCAAATGCGTTCTGAAATCATCAAACTTCATAGAAAGATGAAAGCAACAACAGTTTATGTAACACATGATCAAACGGAAGCAATGACAATGGCCGATCGTATAGTCGTGATGAAAGATGGAATAGTTCAACAGATAGGAACGCCAGAGGAAATCTATAAAGAGCCAGCAAATTTATTTGTCGCGACATTTATGGGTAGCCCTCCTATGAATCAAATTAGTACATCAAAAGATATCATTATGCAATTAATGGAAAGTAACAATACTCCAAGCGAAACTCTTAAAAATGATGTGGTAGTCGGATTTCGTCCTGAAGATATTATAATCGATGAACATCTTCAAGATAGTATTCAATTTAAAGAATTACCAATTGAGTTAATAGAAATGGTAGGCTCTGAAAAACTTGTTCACCTAAAATATTTTACGCACAATATTATAGTGAAAGTGAGCAATGAAACTAATATCAACTATAATCAAAAACTCACATTCTTTGTGCCGTTTAGTAAAATTAAATTCTTTGACCGCAATTCTGGCAGGAGGATTAATTAATGGATGAACAAGTTATTTTAGATAAAGAATTTACATTAAGCTGGATGGATCGGAAACAAAATATTTTAGAAGAATTAGATATTCAATCATTTAATAGACAAGCTATTGAATATATAAAGATTGATTGGGGCTATACACCTTCAAAAGTAACAAATAAAGATGAAATCTTTAATTTTTTCAGTACATGTAAAATTAACAATATTGAAGTACCTTGTTCTTTAGACAACCTACTTACTGTAAGTATATTAAACGGAAATGATTATATTGGTTGTCGACATTCAAAAAGAAATAAAGATCAAATCTTAATATCTACTAAAGAGTCATCGTTAGGTTACAATACGGTCACTCGATTTAATCAAACAATCTCTATCGTTTTAAATTGCCATGAAATTGTGTCGAAGTTCATTAATGTTTTTATAAAAGTTTCGATTGGATTTATTCGTCAACAACAAAACTTAAAAGTAGAATTACATAGTCATACTGTTCATAGTGATGGTGATTACACTGTAAATGACTTATTAGATAAAGCAAAAAACCGTTCATTAGATGTTTTATGTATTACTGATCATAATACTACGAGTGCCCTACAAGAAATTCCAGATAATGGTGACATTTTAGTGGTAAAAGGTCAAGAGTTAACAACATATTTTGGACATTTATTATTAATAGGTAGCTTGGAGGATAATGTTGTTTGGTATGCACTAGACAAAGATAATATTGATGAACTAATACAACAGAAGCATTCACAACAATTGATGGGAATTGCTCATCCATTTGAAGTTGGAAATCCTATTTGTACAGGTTGTCGATTTGAGTATAATGATAAATTTATAAAAGACTTCGATTTTATTGAAGTGATTAATCATGTTGATATGAATAGTCAACACAATAAGGAAGCGATTAATTGGTATAAAGAATTTCTAAATAATGGTATCAGAATCGCGTTGACAAGTGGTTCAGATTGGCATAGAGATGAAAACCTTCCATATCCTAATTTATATGTAAGTGTTAATAACAAAGATGAAAATCAGGTATTACAAGCGATACGATCAGGTAAAAGCTATATATCTATTGTAAATCATTCGGAATTTCGCATTGATATTGACGGCCAATCAATATTAGGTGAAGACATTTTAGATCAACAAATTAAAGATATTGAAATTACTATGTCGACAGAAGACCAACAAAGTATGAATAGATATATTTTAAGTACAAATTTGGGAGAATTTAACCTAAAAAAATTATCGACAGATTCACTTTTAAAAGTTTTAAAAGAAATTATAGTAGGACTGGAATGGTTTATGTTAGAAGGGTATCTCCATGAGCAATTAGTGATGCTTACTAATCCAGTATTCATTAAGGAGGATTCGATATGAAATGGTTAAAAAATATTAATTATTTACGATATATCCCAAAAGTGAAGCGAAATAGAATATCAGAACAAAATAGTATATTAAAACAGATTTGGCAACACAAAATTTTGTATTTAATGTTATTACCTTGTGTGATTTTTTTCTTTGTGTTTAATTATCTACCTATGGCAGGTATGGTGCTCGCTTTTAAAGAGTTTAGATATGATACTGGAATTTGGGGAGGAGAATGGGTCGGTTTAAAATATTACGAGAGATTCTTCTCAGATTCTATGAGTTGGAATTATATTTGGAATACCTTGATAATCAGTTTCATGAAATTAGTGCTTGCTTTACCATTTCCAATTATATTAGCACTAATGTTCAATGAAATTGCTAATGATAAATTAAGAACAATTGTTCAATCGATTACATATATACCTCATTTCTTATCGTGGGTAGTTGTCATTGGTATTGTACAAAGTATACTTGCTCCTAATACCGGATTAGTTAATGAAATTATTAAATTGTCTGGCGGAGATGGGAATAGATTTTTTTTAATGGAACCTGAAAGTTTTTATCCTATTATGTTCTCAAGTTATGTTTGGAAAGATATCGGTTGGAATTCAGTTATTTACTTTGCTGCGATTGTCGGTATTAGTCCTCAATTATATGAAGCGGCAATGATTGATGGAGCTAATCGATTAAAACAAGTATTATATGTCACAATCCCTTCTATTATGCCAACGATATTAGTCTTATTTATTTTATCATTGGGTAATATTTTATCAGCAGGATTTGATCAAATTTATTTACTCCAAACTCCTGGCAACTTATCTGTATCTGAAATCATCGATACTTATGTTATTAAAACAGGTCTTAAAGGAGGTGATTTTGGCTACGCAACAGCAATTGGATTAATCCAAGGGGTCATCGGTTTAATTATTGTACTCATTGTTAACTTTATCACTCACAAGAAGTATGGGACATCATTATGGTAGGAGGAAAATTAATGAAATATATTAAAAAGGTTCTTATATTATGTTGTGTGGCATTATTGTTGTTATCAGGATGTGGTGATAATAAAAGTGAAAAAGAGAATGCAACAAATAATAAAAAAAATGAAAATGGAAAGCCGGATACATGGATTGCTGATCGAAAAATCAAAGGTTTAGTATTCATGAGTGAAGGTGATGTTAGTCCACATATGAATGAAGAGATTGCTGCAGAAATCAAAAAGAAAACAGGGATTGAGTTAGAACTTCAAGGTATTTCTGGAGATTCATCTACAGAAGCCTTAGCGTCAGGTTTAGCAGCAGGTGATTTACCAGACTTTATAGCGTATTATCTTAACAATAGTGGAAGACCAGAAATGAAAATGTTAAATAAAGCTTCGGAACAAGGGATGTTTCATGATTTAACTGATATGTTGAAAGATACAAAAGTATATAGTAAATATTTTGAAGAAGGATATTTGCCGACAGACACAAAAGAAAACATTATGTTCCAAGAAGATCAAGATGGAACATATTTAGTACATATGTCAATTCCAAGAGAAGCAGGTAAAGAAAATAGAAAATATATTGGTGGACCGTACATTCAAAAAGATATTGTTGATGAGTTGGGGATTGATCCAGCTTCAATTGATAGTTCTGAGAAGGTGCATGAATTAGCCAAAAAGATTAAAGAACATGGCTTTAAAGATGTTAATGGCAAAGAAGTTACACCTATTGGACCAACTGCTTGGGGTGGTTCTGATCGACATCCGTTTTATAATGACTTAGTATGGACTGGTTCTACAGGTGAGAAGTTTTTTGAAGATAAAGAAGGAAAAATAAAATTCGAAACACAAACAGATTATCCAATGAAACGTGTTAAACATGTACAAAAATTGATTGACGAAGGATTGATGCATCCTGAGTTTTATACAATGGAAGAAAATAGAGCTGTGGAAGGTTTGGTAAATAAATCGTTTGGTATCGTATCGGATTTACACAATTTTAAAGCTGAAAATAGTGATATGAAATACGTTCCACTCGGACCAATAAATAATGTTCAAGGTGAATATAAAATGGTTTTACCATATAAATCCGGATATGCTGGGTGGTCAATTCCTTCAACGACAGAAAATCCTGAAGAAATTGTTAAGTTTGCAGACTTTTTAGCTAGCAAGGAAGGAAAATTATTGAGTTGGTACGGTATAGAAGGACGCGATTATGAATTGAATAATGAAGGTAATCCTGTACCTACTAAAGAAGTGCTTGAAGAAATTGAAAAAAATCCCGATGAAGCTGCGAAAAGAGGTTTCCGTGGAGCTGGAAGCTATTGGGCTGAACATTTAGGATATACAGATATTGATAGAGAAGCGGATTTTGGAGAAGCGGAATATGGAGATAACGCCAAAAAAGAAGATGATTCAACACCACAGAAAATTATTGAGATGTGGGGATATGATGAAAAAATGAAGGATGCTGAAATCGTAGACGGTTTGTCTCCGAAATCGTTTATTCCTGAGTTTGAAAAAGGAGAAGAGCTTGAATTAGCTTTGACAGCTTATGATGAAAGTTTAATTAAAGCATATTATGCAAAGTCTGAGGATGAAGCTCAAAAAATCATCGACGATGCGAAGAAGAAGTTAAAAAATGCTGGGCTAGAGGAATATATCAAATTATTAGAACAGAAGAAATCGGACGGAACAACAATTCGCTATTAACATAATACTTGGCAATCAATAACGTTGATTATTGATTGCCTCAATTTGGAGTTGTTTTCATGAAATATAATGATAAAGTACATAAAATAATTATGATCATTACGTGGCTGTGTATAATCGGACTATGTTTGAGTATCATATTACCATTTTTAAATATCATTGCACTATCATTCAATGACGGAGGAGATGCTCAAAAAGGTGGTATTTACTTTGTGCCTCGAGATTTTACGTTAGATAATTACATTGAAGTATTTAAACAAAGTACAATATTGAATGCATTAGGAATTAGCCTATTTAGAACAATTGTTGGAACAGTAATAAGTGTGTTCCTAACAGCAATGGCTGCTTATGCTTTAAAATCTAAAACGTTACCTTATAGAAAAACAATTACATTTTTTATTTTCTTTACGATGCTATTCAGTGGAGGAGTTATCCCATACTATTTAGTGCTAAATGATTTAAATTTAACAAATACAATCTGGGTATATATTATACCAAGCCTCTATAGTGTATGGAATTTATTAATAATGAGAACCTTCTTTTTGACGATTCCAGAAAATATAGAAGAAGCAGCGATAATTGATGGTTGTAATGAATTCCAGTTATTCACTCGCATTATAATACCAATGAGTCGCCCTGTTATTGCTACTATAGCATTGTTCAATGCGGTCTCACATTGGAATGACTGGTTTACAGGATCATTTTTTGTTCGTGATAGTGAACTAAGACCTTTAGCAACACTGCTACAAGAGATGCTTACAACACAGAAGGCATTGAGTGATGCATTAAAGCAAAATAGTGTGTCATATGAGATGTTAGAGCGTGTAACCATTACAGGTGACTCGTTAAAGATGGCAACAATTATTATCGTTGTAATACCTGTATTATTTATTTATCCATTTATTCAAAAGCATTTTAATAAAGGTGTTAATATTGGTTCAATGAAAGATTAGGGGGGATATGGTGGAGCAGTTCAAAATCATTCAATTTACAGACTTGCATTTGGGACCACATCATGATGATAAAGATCAACAAACTTTTGAATTAATCAAACAAATTACCGAAACCTATAATCCAGACTTGTTGATATTTACTGGTGACCAAATATGGTCTGAAGGTATTGTAGATGCATATGAAACATATGAACGCTTGGTAGTTTTTTTAAATCAATTCAATACTCGTCTAGCATTCACATATGGAAACCATGATAGTGAGTCTAATTATGATAGAAATTTATTACGTTCTATTGAAAAACAAACTGAATTTTTAACAGAAAAATTTGAATCTAAAATCATTAATGATAAAGAAGCTTATGTAATCCCTGTAGACATGGAAAATGCAAAATATTTACTATATGTAATTGATACTGGATCAACAGATAGAACTCATTATGGCTTATATGATTTCGTTGAACCAGGTCACAATGTATGGTTATCTGATGTTCAACAAAAATATAAAGAGTATAATAATAACTTACTCTTTACACATATTCCCTTACCTGAATACAATGCGGTGAGTGAAGCAAGACAAATAAAAGGGGGAAAAAATGAAACGATTGGGTCACCGTTATTAAATACAGGTACATTTGCACATATTCTTTTAAATGGTGATATCAAAAATGTTTTTGCTGGACATGACCATGATAATGACTTTTCATTCAACTTGAACGGTGTGTCACTTCATTATGGTAGAGTGAGTGGATTTAATTGTTATGGAGATTTATGCCGAGGAGCCCGTGAAATTGTTTTAAATGATAACGGATTGGTCGAGACAAGGATTATAGAATATGATAGTACCCTATAATAAGCCAACTTTTAAAAGACTGTACACACCGATATTAATCGAGCAATTCTTTTTTATGTTAATGGCTCAAGTTGATATGTTAATGCTTTCTAGCTATTCAAGTAAAGCAATAGCAATATCGGGTATTAGTCAACAAGTCATTTTAATATTAATGTTAACAACGACAATTATTCACGTAGGAACTTCAATAAATTTCATTTATACAATCAATAGAAAGAAAGATGATATTTGGTTAATTATATTAGAAGTTTTTATTATTAACTTAATTTTTACGACTTTTATGATTTTCATAGTGTTGTTGACGATGGATTGGATGATTTTATTTTTGAATGTACCTAAGGAAATAGAATCAGCAACACGACAGTTTACGACAGTATTGCTAGTAGGTATTATATTTCATTCTACAACAATGCTCATTTCAACATTATTAAGAACGATGCAATTAGCGAAATATGCAACATGGGTATCAATTATTATGAATATTACTAATGTTTGTCTGAATGCTATTGTACTGTTTATATTAGTTCATAATATTTCAGATCCTGTCATAGCAGTTGCTCATATGACGAACATAAGTAAAATAATCGGGTGTGTAATTGCTATCTACATATTAAGTAAACAAGTGAACGTTAAACCAGTGAGATTAACGATTAAAAGATTAATCACTAGAAGTAAAATGATTGTTAAATTGGGGCTACCCAGTGCTGGAGAAAATATTTCGTATAATATCTCTCAGTTTGTATTAACGTCAATGATTAGTTTGTACGGAGTATCTGTTATTAGTGGGAAATTAATGGTTCAAACTTTTAATTCTATAACATTTACATTTAGTGTAGCATTTGCAATAGCTGCTCAAATTTATTTTGGTAAATTCATAGCAAAACATCATATAAAAATATTTAAAAAAATATTCAATACCTCTAAAAAAGTAATATTCTATCAAACTATTGGGATACATTTTATTGTAATTATAGGCTCGATATTACTCATGAAAATCATTAATACTGAACATGTTGTATTTAATATTATTTTCGTATTATTATTCCTATCTATTGCACTTGAGCCTTTAAGAGCGATGAATGTCTTGCTTGTTGATGTTTTGAATGTATATGGCGATGTTTATTATCCAGTTTCAGTAAATGTAATCGTAACGTGGTTGTTAACAATACCATTGAGCTATATCTTTGGTATAGCATTAGATGGGGGGATTTATGCAATATGGATTGTTTTAATTATTGATGAATTTATTAGGTATTTGCTTATGAATCGCAGAATGACTTCAAAAGAATACTCTAAGCTTCATTTTAATACGGAATAATAGAAAGGAAATAGAGAATGTTTACTCAGGAAGAACGATTTAAATTTATTTTGGACCGATTAGAGTTAAAAGGAAGAGTCACTGTTAATGAATTGGCAAGTATTTTAAATGTATCGAAAGAAACAATTAGAAAAGATTTAACAACTTTAGAAAATGATCAAAAATTACTACGTACTCATGGTGGAGCAACAAAATATCAAAAAACGAATCAAGAATTAGTTTTTAACAAAAAAATAAATAAGTGTAAAAAAGAAAAAAAACTAATTGCAAAAAGAGCTTCAAAATTCATTTCTAACAATCAAATCATTTTTGTTGATGTAGGTACTACAACATATTATTTATCAGAATATTTACATGATATTTCAAACCTTACGGTTGTGACAAGTTCAATCAGCTCATGTATGCAATTTAATAAAGCGGTTGAAGAAGAAAGAATATCCGGACAAGTTGTTATGTTACCTGGCATTACTAATCCAGAACAGCATTCTGTTAAGGGTGCAATGACTATTGAGGCAATACAAAATTTTAAGTTTGACATTTCGTTCATTTCCTGTGGTTCTTTTAACCGATATGAGGTACTTGATTTTGATTTAGACGAAACAGTGTGCTCAAGACAAGCGATGACACGATCTAATCGAAATATTTTACTAACAGATGAAAGCAAACTAAATAAAGAATGTTATTACAAAATAAGTGACTTAAATGAATTTGATGATGTGATCACAAATATGAATCGCATAATAGAGACAAATGATCAACTAAACTGGTATTGTGTAAGGAGATAAAGAAATGACGATAGATATACATATACATCTTGATGAAGGACCATATAATAATGAGTATCTAAAAAAAATATTTCATTATTTTCTTGAAAAGAAATATAGTTCAAAAACGTTAGATGTTAATATTAAACTTAATGAATTTAAAAATATTATAGAGAATAATGGTTATGATAAAACATGGTTTGATCTTTACTTAGAAAAAGCAGTCGAGAAAAACTTAAAAGTAGTAGGAATTGTCGATCACATGTATCGATTTAAGGAATTTAAACACTATTTCCAAAAGCATATTGTAGATGATGTTTATGATTATGATAAAGCATTAAGCGACATACAATCGGAATGGTTAGATAGAGTTTGTGTCACTTCATTTGATCAGTTTAAAGAATTTATACAGTCTGAAAAGCAAAAATGGAAAGACCATGGTATTGAATTATTGTATGGTTTAGAAGTTGATTTTTTTAGTGGAGAAGCTGACTTTTTAAAACAGACCATCGAGTGTTTAGATTTAGATTATACAATTGGTTCCGTTCACTTTTATAAAGGATTTGGATTTGATAATCCAACATTGAAACATTATTTTAATCAGCTAGATTTGGATGCAGCTTACACTACACACTTTGAAACGATTCTTGAAATGATACGAGCAAATATTGTTGATATTATAGCGCATGTAGATAATTTAAAAGTTTTTCAGTTCGAACCTTCAAATATGATAAAGGATAAATATTTTAAACAGATTAGTCTAGCGTTAAATGACACAGATACAATTATCGAATGGAATTCAGGATTGAAATATAGGTATCCAGTTCAGCAATCTTGTCCTAGTCAAAAAGATATGGAATATTTTATAAAAAATAAGATTACATTAAGCTCAGATAGTCATTTGTATGATGACATTGGTTATGATGTAGAACTTAAAGAGAATTATTTAAAGAAATTAGGTGTAAATGAAGTGTACTATATGGTTCGTAAAAAGGAGCACGCTATCAATTTATAAGTTTGATAGCGTTATAATTTTTGCTCTTTGATAATCTGATTAAACCATTGTTGAATGTGCATGTTAAAGGCTTGTACTTGTTCGATTTGTAAGTTGTGTCCTGCTCGATGTAGAATCGCGTAACTAGCATAGACAAATTGATCTGCGATATTGATTGCATCTTGATATCCAACGATATGGTCTTCTTTACCGAGTAAAAATAAAGATACACCTTCAAAGATAAAATCATTTAGCGGTTGTGAAAAGATATAATTTTGTTGAATTTCTTGGATATGTGCTTTTCTTCTTAATCTATAACCGGGCCATATATCCTTTGCAACCCGTCTTAAAGTTCTTGGTGTAATGATTACCCCTTCTGATTCGAATTGTTGCTTATCTTCTTCATTGACTGTGTCATCGTACACACTCTCAGAACGCTCTAACACTTGCTTTTTTGGGAGTTCTCTCATCGAATGATCAGCAATGATTACAGGACAAATAAATCCAGCATTTGTAACTTGTGAGTGCATTCGTTTTATGATTGCCCTAGATAAATATCCCCCATATGATTGCCCAACGATAATAAATTTTTGATCCCCGATGACTTCTTTAATTGCAGTAATGAGTACATTGACTATATCGTCCGTTGATTTTATGTGGCGATCATTTTTTGTACGTCCCATGGCGGGTAAGTCAAAATATATTCTTCTAAATTTTTGGTCTAAATCGTGATGTTGTTCGAAGATAGGTTCAATACTATGTTTTAATACACGATGATCGACAGTTAAACCGTGAATAAAAATTATAGGATACCCTTCGCTGATGTCTTCATAGTACAATTTTACGTCATTCGATCCAATGTACATGTATGTCACCTCAATGATATGATGAATAGTAAAGATGATAATATGTATTTGTATATAATGATGACAACTTATGTCATTTAGTCATATACCATTAATATACTATACAAAGTAAGGAATTAAAAAGGAGAATGATTTATGGAATTAAAAATTACACGCCTAGATAACTCTACTCAACATGTTGAAGCACCAGATCATTTTGGAACAGTCATGGGTGATCACATGTTTGTTATGCATTATAAAGATGGAATAGGGTGGCATGATGCTGAGATTAAGCCTTATGAAAATCTTTCATTATCACCTGCTGCTCAGATCTTACATTATGGGCAAGCGATTTTTGAAGGGATGAAAGCATATGAGAATAACGGTGAAATTCAGCTATTCAGACCAAATGAGAATTTTGAAAGATTAAATCGTTCTGCAAAACGAATCGCAATGCCAACAGTTGATGTTGATTTCATGGTGGATGCGTTAAAACAATTGGTTGATATTGATCGAGCGTTTGTACCAACTGAAGAAGGACAAGCATTGTATATTAGACCGTTCATGATTGCAACTGAACCTCAAGTTGGGTTAGATGTAAGTCATGAATATCAAATGATTATCATTACATCACCGGTTAAATCGTATTTCCGCGGTGGATTAAAACCAATTGATATATATGTCGAACAACAATATGTGAGAGCAGTTAGAGGTGGAACAGGTTTTGCTAAAGTAGCAGGAAATTATGCTGGAAGCTTAATTGGTCAACAAAAAGCAGCAGACAAAGGATGTAGCCAAGCAATGTGGTTAGATGGTGTTGAGAGAAAGTATATTGAAGAGGTCGGCAGTATGAATATTTTCTTCAAAATTGACGGAAAAATCATCACACCGAAGTTAAATGGAAGTGTTCTGCCTGGTATTACGCGCAAGTCGGTGATTGAAATATTACAAAAGCAAGGTTATACAGTGGAAGAGCGTCCGATTAGTATTGACGAAGTCATCGAAGCACATGAAAAAGGTACGTTGGAAGAAATTTTTGGAACGGGAACAGCAGTCGTCATTGCATCGGTTGGTAAATTAGTTTTTGAAGATGATAAAGAGATTATCGTGAATGACAAACAAACGGGTGAATTAACTCAAGATATTTATGATACATTGACAGGTATTCAATTCGGGGATATAAATGACGAACGATGTCATCATTGGATTGAAAAAATATAATGAATCAGTCTAACATTGACGTAGTCTTATTCGATAAAGATGGCACATTACTTGATATGAACAAAACATGGGTACCATATATTAGAGCGCTTATTCAAGATTTCAGTGAAGCATATGGAATCGATCAAATCGATGAATTACTATTTGAATTAGGTATTCATGAACAGGATATTGATTTGAATGGTGTATCGATGAGTGGTTCGACATCTGATGTAATTCGAGTGTTAAACCGTTATGCGAAAGCGGATGTAGCACATTGGTTTAACACATATAATACAGACCATAAAGAGGACTTATACCATTCGATGACTGTTGTAGATGATGCAAAAAATGTATTAAATAAAATGAAGAATGCGGGTTTTGTCCTTGGGCTTGTTACAAATGATCAGCAGTATAGTACGCAAATGTTTGTTGATAAATTTAACTTAAGTAAATATTTTGACTACATTATATGCTCAGACGAAAAAGGCTCTAATAAATCAGATAAACAATTTATAGAGCCGATCACGTCATTATATCATTCAGATCGTATAATAATAGTTGGTGATAGTATGAAAGATATAGAATTAGCTCAAAATTCTAATGTAAGGTCAATTATTATTGGGGATAATGTCCATTTACAAGAGGCTGCAGATTATTATGTTGACCGCATAGGTCAGATTATGAAATTATCGATATTTACAGAATAAATTCAAACTGATGTATTGATTTAATTAGAAGATAGTGTATGTTTTGACCTTACGGACAGAACATGTGCTATTTTTTCGATGATTTGATCTAAAGACTCCTCGTCATCGACATCATAGTCATTAATATTAATTCTTACAACAGGTACTTCAGTAAAATGTTCAATCCATTCAGTGTATCGATTATGCAATGCTTGCCAATATGATTTATCAGTCTCTATTTCCATTTGACGTCCTCGTTCAACTAATCGATTTAGAACATCCTCTAAGCTTGCATCTAAATAAAGTAGTACATCTGGCTTAGGGAAGTAGGGTGACAGTACCATTGCTTCATATAGGTTATAATATGTCGAGTAGTCTTCGGCGGTCATTGTCCCACCGTCATAATGCATTTTTGCAAAAATATCAACATCCTCATATATTGACCGATCTTGGACGAACCCGCCACCATATTCGAATATTCTTTTTTGTTCTTTGAACCGTTCGGCAAGGAAGAAAATTTGTAAATGAAAGCTCCACCTTTCGAAATCTGAGTAGAATTTTTCAAGATATGGATTGTGATCTACATTTTCGAAAGATGTTTTAAAGTTTAATTTATTTGCGAGTGCTTTAGTTAACGTACTCTTTCCAATGCCGACTGTGCCGGCAATTGTTATTGTAGTATGATTGGGTAATGAAGACATTTAGATGCATTCCTTTACTATTTATTCAGATTAACTTACTCATTTTAACATATTGAAGAGGTGTTATGTATGGCAGATGAAGTATTTATGAGACATGCAATTGAAGAGGCGAAACGTGCTGAAGCAATGGATGAGGTGCCTATTGGCGCGATCATTGTATATGAAGGACAAGTCATTGCAACTGGTCATAATATGCGTGAAAGTAACCAACAAAGTACTCATCATGCTGAAGTATTAGCGATACAAAGAGCGAACGAATATTTCAATAGTTTTCGTTTAGAGGATTGTACTTTATATGTAACACTTGAACCATGTGTGATGTGTAGTGGAGCGATCGTAATGAGTCGCATTCCAAGAGTTGTCTATGGTGCTCAAGATCCTAAAGGCGGGTGTGTTCATAGTCTTATGAATTTATTGAATGAACCTAACTTTAATCATCGCTGTGAAGTTACTCACGGTGTGCTGTCAGAAGAATGCGGTCAAATGTTAACGGATTTTTTTCGGAAGAAGAGATTAAAAAAGAAATCAAAGAGTAAATCAATAGAATAAAAGTAGTGATATTGATAAAATAATAGTTGTATTAATGTTTAATGAATTTAAGTATAAATTCACAAATTTTATAAATTGAATAGATTGTTTATACGAAGGAGTTTATAAGATGGTAAAGTTAATCGCAATCGATATGGATGGCACGTTGTTGAATACAAGTCATGAAGTATCCAAAAGAAATGTAGATGCTATTAATGGAGCACTTGAGCAAGGTGTATATGTAACCATTGCTACAGGTCGTGCATATCAAGAGGCTTTGGATGCAATCAAAGGTGAATCGTTGGAACTCCCATTAATTTGTTTGAATGGTGCAGAAATGCGTAATAAAAAGCATGAAATCACTGTTCAACAAAATCTAGAAGATGAACAGATTAAATTAATTAGTGAAATATTACAAAGTGAAGATATCTATTATCAAGTTTATACAGATCAAAAGATATATATACTAGATAAAGAGAGAGAGTTGCAAATATATATTGATATCGCTGAAAAAATGGGACAAAAACCAGAGGTTGAAAAAATCAGACAAAAAATCCAAAAAAGAATCGATAAAGGAACGCTTGTAGAAGTAGATAATTATAAAGAAATCTACAAAAAAGATAATGAAAGAGTAATGAAAATATTAGCGACTTCTCATAATTCAGCGAAATTAGATCGAGTGAAAAATGAACTTTCTAAATCTGAAGATTTAGCTGTATCGTCATCGAGTCAAAATAATATCGAGATTACAAATGTTAAAGCTCAAAAAGGTGTTGCGATTAAAGCGATTGCAGATGAGTTGAATATAGATCTGGCAGATTGTATGGCAATTGGTGATAATTTAAATGATGTGTCAATGCTTAAAGTAGTTGGAACAAGTGTTGCTATGGAAAATTCTCCAACGGTTGTCAGTGCATTGGCAGATTATATTACCGTTAGTAATGAAGAAGATGGTGTTGCACTCGCAATAGAAAGTGCCCTAAATGAAGACTTTTCTAAGTTACAATACAATGATTAGTATTGTGACACATTAACAATGTAATAGTACTCTATACAACAATAAGGAGTAAAGCGATTATCGCTTTACTCCTTATTGTATGTTAATTGACTATATGCATCATGTTGATGAATCGACTCTTTATTCTCACATATTAATGTAAATCCTTTAACCCAATCTAATTCAACGAGGTCGTAAGCAATTAACCTTAGAATATCTTCAACAAATCGTGGATTTTCATAAGCACGCTCGGTAACTTTCTTCTCGTCTGTTCGTTTAAGAATTGGATAAAGTTGACTACTTGCATTGGCTTCCATAATCTCTAATACGATTTCTTTATGATTTTTTGGGATATCTTTATGGTCATAAAGGTCTAATGAAACTGTGACGGTACCACGTTGATTGTGAGCGGAATATTCACTGATTTCTTTTGAGCATGGACATAATGTCGTCACATCAGATTGCATGTAGAACTTTCTATCTTCATTGTTTTCATCTTTATTGATTGTATAACCTATTTGAGCATGTGCGCGTCCGGTCAATTGTGTGACCGGTGATGCTTTGTCATAGAACCAAGTTGATTTGACCTCTACTTGAGCAGAGTTTTGTTTCATTTTCGTGCGAATAGATTCTGTTAAAGATGATAACGATTCAAATGATAGTTCAATACCATTATGATAATGTAACTCTAAAGATTCGATGAGACGTGACATATTGATTCCTTTTTCATCACGTGTTAAAGAAGTCGATAATGAGAAATTTCCGACGCTTTGCATATGATCGATAATGACCGGATATTTTACTTGATTAATACCGACATGATCAATTGCAAATAGAAAGTCTTTTTTCGTCTGTTGCAAATCTTTCATATCTTCTTTTTGAGTCGGCTTTGTTCCTTCAATTGGGTCAACTGAGCCAAAGTGCTTAAAGCGACCGACTCGTGTTGTTAAATCGTATTTTTCTTCTGTCATAACAGTAACTCCTTAAACTTTGTACGTATAAAAGCGTTCATATTTCAACCAACGATCACGTTCTTCATCGGATACTTGTGAATCATTAGCTAATTTCTCTAACATTGGCCCGGTTTGTGATGCGTGTTGTTCTAATGTTTTTAATTTTCTTTCAGTGAATTGGCTAATGTTGTACTCGACATCAGGTGCACCAAGTTTTTCTTCAGTATCGTTACTAAAAGCAACGAGGTGCAACATTGGTCTAACCGAAGGTTCTAATTGTTTAACTGCTTCGATAACTGCACTTGCTGTTGCTTCGTGATCAGGATGTACACAAAATCCTGGATAGAAAGAGATGATTTTCGTTGGATTCAGTTCATCGATGATTGATTTAATGTGTGCAGTCAGTTGGTCGAAAGGTTCGAATTCAACTGTTTTATCGCGATATCCAAGCATTCTTAAATCTTGAATCCCCATCACTTTACTCGCATTGATCAATTCTTCTTTTCGTATATTTCGTAATGATTCCCTTGTAGCGATTGGTGGATTGCCTAAGTTTCGTCCCATTTCACCTAATGTAAGGCATGCATATGTGACGTGATCCCCATCTTCAATATGTTGCATAATGGTTCCAGATACTCCAAATGCTTCATCATCTGGATGTGGGAATACGATTAATATATTGTTAGTCATGATTAAATCTCCTATTCATTGAACGGTGTCATACTGAGCTGAAGACTACTTGCTAATTGTCCTTGAGCATTAATTCCGTGTATAATTAGCATTTCCTGATCATCCAAATAATGTGTTAGTCCTTGGACATATACCCATCCTTGAGCTAATTTCAAACCAATTCGATAGCCTTCCTTTGAATCACCCATAATATTAGCATGCTCGAAGCGAATGACAATGTTTCGTAGGAATGTGCCAGTATTTAAGCCAATTTCATTGAAGTGAGATGCATACATACCATTCGTTGTCTCAACGTGAATGTATACATCTTGACCTTCATAACGCTGTAATAATGGTTGCAGTTCTTCTTTAATAATCGGTTGCATCATTATACTTCTTCAACTTCAACTTTAATTTTTTCAATATTGTGATATGCGCCATGATTAACTGGTCCGACAAAGTCATTCATTTTCCACCCATTTTTAATTGCGCTGGCTACAAATGCTTTAGCATCTTTAATCGCTTCCATCGGTTGCTTACCATTGGCAAGGTTTGCTGTTACACTTGCGGCAAAAGTACACCCTGCACCATGATTGTATGACGTTTCAAATTTTGGTGTCATTAATTTGTAGAATGTATTGCCATCGTAATATAAGTCAATTGCATGTGAGTCTTCGAATGCTTTACCCCCTTTGATCACAACATGTTTAGCACCGTGATCATAGATTTTTTGGGCAGCAACTTTCATGTCATCGATTGTTTTTAATGGTGACATATTTGCAAGTTGTCCAGCTTCAAATAAATTTGGTGTAACAACTGTTGCATGTGGTAATAATAACTCATTCATTGCATCCACTGAATCAGGGTTTAAAACTTCATCTTCACCTTTACATACCATGACTGGGTCAACTACAAAATGTTTTGCAGATGAGTCGAGATATGCTTTTCCAGCACGTTCTATAATTTCACGAACACCTAACATACCAGTTTTAATCGCATCAGGATTTATTGATAAAGCTGTTTCAATTTGTTTATCTAATACTTCTAATGGAAGTGGATCAACTCTGTGCGACCATGTTTTAGGATCCATCGATACGATTGTCGTCAGTGCGACCATTCCATAAGTGTAGTGTTCTTGGAATGTTTTTAAGTCAGCTTGCATCCCTGCACCAGCACTTGTATCTGATCCTGCGATTGTTAATGTTTTCTTTAATGTCATAAGAAATCCTCTTTTCTAAAAAAATGTCGTAACATTATAATACCATGATTAATGGTATATATTAAGCTAATGAGCTTTAATTATGCTATAATGCCATTTGAGGTGAGTCTGATGGATTGGGAGACTTTATTTAATCTGATTGGTGATGACATTGGAATTGAGCAAATTAATAAGCAGATTGACAAAGAATATTTAGAATATGATGTATTTCCACCACGGAATAAAATATATAATGCGTTTGAATTAACTCCGTTTGATCAGGTTAAAGTTGTTATATTAGGACAAGATCCATATCATGATATTAATCAGGCTCATGGCTTAGCATTCTCTGTAAAAGATGGTGTTAAAATGCCACCATCACTTCGCAATATGTTAAAAGAATTAGAAGATGACATAGGGTGTTCAAGATTATCGACAGATTTAACGGACTGGGCAGAGCAAGGTATATTATTGTTAAATAATGTACTAACTGTTAGAGCACATGAAGCAAGGAGTCATCATTTTATCGGATGGCAACGACTAACAGAAGCGGTTGTCAAGGGAATATCTGATCATCATGAGCATGTTGCATTCGTGTTGTGGGGAAATGATGCTCGTAAGAAGAAAACAATGATTCACGCAAGACATACAATCATTGAATCTGTACATCCAAGTCCTCTCTCTGCATATCGAGGGTTCTTTGGATCTAAGCCATATAGCCAAATCAATAACGCGTTAATTATCCACGGACAAATTCCTATTGAATGGTGTGATAATAAATAATGGATAAAGAACAATTGCTATTCAAAATTGAACATGAATTAAATAAAGCGTATGAAGCATCTACAAATGAAGAATTCAAAAAATATATGTATGCAATTCACATATTGAGTGATTTAGATAACGGGCTTAATGAATCATTTAAGTCGGCAACAAAGCATGACAAAATCAAATCAGATTTATCATCAAAACAACTTACCCATAATGAACACAATCAACAAGAACAAATATTATCTAAAGAAGAAACACTGAAGCGAATGGGTGCGTCAATGAACACGACGAGTCAACCATCTAGTCATTCAAATGTAACATCATCTATGGATAATATTATGCAAACTGAAGATGGTGTAGGAAATGGTGGTTCATTATTTGATTTTTAAATCGTATTCAGTATGATGAGATATAGAGTATATTAAAACGATAGAATATATTATAAATAATAGGTAGAGTTGATAAGAAAATAAGGATAGATATATAAACAAACTAAGTATAAAAGAGGGATACATGATGAAGTTATTTCTAATATTAGGTTCAGTATTTATGGCATTAGGTGTTGCGCTTGGAGCCTTTGGTGCACATGGTCTTGAAGATAAGCTAAGTGAAAAATATATGGGTATTTGGGAGAAAGCAGTACATTATCATTTAGTCCATGCGTTAGGGTTATTGATTATCGGTGTAATTCAAGGTACAACGACATTAAATGTGAACTGGGCAGGTTATTTACTTACAGCAGGAATCATTTTATTTAGTGGTTCATTATATATACTTGCGTTAACACAAATTAAAGTGCTCGGAGCGATTACACCATTAGGTGGCGTTGCATTTATTGCAGGATGGATTGTATTAATGATTGCTGCAATAAAGTTTTAATTTTTAAAATAGAGTATTGAGATTATATGCTGATCAATATAATCCCCTAAATGATATTTGGAATCAACTCCTAAAAGATATCCAGATGATATTATATTTAGAGATTATATTAAGTTTAGAGAAGTAGGTTTATGATGAAGAAGGTTATTATAACTTTAATTTTTATAGTTTATGTTTTGATATTATTAGGTTTTGTATGGTTTTTGAATCCAGAAGACTTAGGCTATAACACGGTCAATACTACCCCTTTCAAGACGATTGATTTATATATTAAAGGATTAGAACAAGGGACTTTGAACATATATACAGTGTTTCTGAATTTATTAGGGAACATCATGTTACTTCTTCCATTAGGACTTTATATTGTTTACATGTGGCCAAATATCAACGTATCTTCAGTCATGATACTTGCTATTTTATTTCCGGCGATGATTGAGATTGGTCAGTATTTACTTCAAGAAATTGGGTATAGCCATAGAGCGGTTGATATAGATGATATTATATTAAATAGCATTGGGTTTATTCTCGGTGCTTTAATAATGAAAGGAAGATCATGAATGAATAAATTTTTGAAATATACTTTAATTTCAGTCACGGCAATTGTTGCAACGACACAAGCGGCAAAATTTGCACGTAAAAATCAATACATTCAAAATGTATTGAAGTCATATCAAAACAAACAAGAATTTGATCAATTGAAGTCTATCTTGTTATCGATTATTGAAGCATTTCGTGAAGAAACAAACAAACGCCAAGAAGAACCACATGTAGAAGAACCATTTACGAAGGCTGAACAACCGCAATCGGAACAATCGATTAGTCAAGCGATTAAAGAAGCACTAGATGGAGATACTGCTAAAGCATTAATTGATGATGAATCTGATCGTAAGTTAATGAAAGATTTAGTAGAGGAAAGCGAACAGATTGAGAAGTTGATTCGCGGATGGTTTAAAGGATAATCAGTATAAATCGGTATGATCGTAAAAGAACCAAAGACGCTAGATGTATCGTCTTTGGTTCTTTTTTTGTTAAAAAATATCTTTTGATTTATTATCGAAATGCTTAATTGGATGATTTTAGCTTAGGATAGTTAAAAATTATCGCACACGAAGCACAAATTAATAATAACATTGGATAATATGAATATTGTAACATCATCACAGGTGAAATGGATGCAACGCCACTTGCAGCGAGTATTTGAGCACCGTATGGAAGGAGTCCTTGAGTACTACTCGCAAAAATATCAATAATACTTGCTGACTTTCTTCTGTCAATGGTGTAAGTATCTGCGATATCTTTCGCCAGTGGTCCGGCGATAATGAGAGCAATTGTATTATTAGCAGTTGCAATGTTAATCGCACTAACAAGAATACCCATTCCAAATTTTGCTCCAATGACTGTTCTCACCTTGTTTTTAATCGTCGTCAGTAGCCAATTGATGCCACCGTAATATTGAATCAATCCGAGTAGAGCGCCGATCAGTAAAGCAATAATTGCTATGTCTTGCATTGATGATATCCCTTCAGCGAGTGTTGATCCTATATTATTAAGTTGAATGGATTGTGTAATGAGACCTGTTACAATTGCAGTCACTATGCCTATCGTAAGTACGACTAGAACATTGAGTCCTATCAAAGCGAATATTAACACAATGAAGTATGGGATCGTGTTTATCATGTTGAAAGGATGATCCATTGATTGATCTAGTTCAATATTCATAGATAATAAAAATAGAATAATACATGTTACAACAGCTCCGGGTAACACGATTAAGAAATTCACCTTGAATTTATCAATCATTTTGACTTCTTGAGTTTTCGTAGCAACGATAGTTGTATCTGATATGAACGATAAGTTATCACCAAACATAGCACCACCAACGACGGTCGCCATACTCAACGGTAATGAGATTTCAGTCCCATTCGCAATGCCTAACGCGATAGGACCTAGAGCAACCACAGTTCCAGTTGAAGTACCCATTGTTAATGAAATAAGGCAGGCAATAACGAAAACACCGACAAGTAATAATTGACTTGGAATGAATGTAAGCCCTAGGTTTACAGTCGACTCAACAGCACCTGTTTCTTTTGTGATCATACCAAATGCACCAGCAAGTAAAAAAATGAATACCATGAGAATGATATTCTCATCACGAGCACCGTTTATTGCGTGATGAATTTTGGTAGAGAGCTTAATCTTTGGAAACATAACCATTGCGACAACGAGTGTTGCAATTAATGCAACATTAATTGGTAATTGATAAAAATCTTGTGTAATAATCCCACTACCGATGAAGATTAAAATGAAAAATAGTAGTGGTAATAATGAAAATTTTGTATATTTATTATGATCCATCTGAATTACTCCTAAAAGAGCTCAACCAAGTAAAAGTGGTTGAGCTCTTCATATTTTGTTTATTAATTGATTAGCTATAAGTATTGAATATTGTATCACGTTCTATGATAAATGCAATCTAATGTATTTTTTTGTAAATAAATTGATACTATACAACTCATTTGATTAATCATATGACTATGTTATAATTAATTCCGACTAAAAAGATAAGAAAAGATGTGTGAAGAATGACGTTACCTTTTATGGAGATTTTTAAAGAATGGGCAAGTGATTATGATAACGCAGTGTTTGGTCAAAATCCTGAATATTATGATGTATTTGTAAATTATGATTTTATGTTACGTGAAGCGGCTAAAAAAGCTGAGGGTAAAGTGTTAGAATTCGGTCCTGGTACTGGTAATCTAACCAACTTATTACTTGCTAAAGGTCTAGACGTAATTCCGGTTGAACCGAGTGATGAGATGAGAGCAATCGGAGAAAATAAAACTGGCGTTGAATTTGTAAAGGGAGATTTCTTGAATTTCAATGTGGATCAAGTCGATACGATAATAACATCGTATGCTTTTCATCATTTAACAGATGAAGAGAAATTGATTGCATTGAAAAAATATAAATCAATACTGACGGAAAACGGCAAAATAATTATTTTAGATACGATTTTTAATTCAAAAGAAGAGAAACAACAAATGATTAATCATTATGAATTACTTGGTTATAAATCGCTTGTTGAAGATCTGAATCGTGAATATTATCCGTTGAAAGAAACAATGGAGGATATTGCGCGTATCAGTGGTTATGATTACACTTCACAACAGATGAATCGATTTGCACATTTACAAGTGTTAACGCACAAGAAATTTTTAAAACCGTTAGACTTAGTTGGAAATACGCCATTAGTTGAGTTGACTAACTTTGAACTTAATAAAGGTGTTCGATTATTCGCTAAATTAGAATCATACAATATTGGTGGATCTGTTAAAGATCGATTAGCTTTTAATTTAATTCAATCAGCGATAGATCATGGAGAAATACGAGATGAAGTTGTTGAAGCGACAGCAGGCAACACCGGTATAGGACTGGCACTTGCTTGTTTGCAACACGATTTACAACTGACGGTATTTGTTCCTGAGAAATTCAGTGTTGAGAAACAACAATTGATGAAAGCACTTGGTGCAAATATAATTCACACACCTACAGAAAAAGGGATGACTTATGCAAGAGAGCAAGCTGAACAATATGCGAAGGATAATAATGCTTATTACACGAATCAATTTGAAAATTTAAGTAATCCATTAAGCTATGATCAGTTAGCACAAGAAATACAAGCGGATGTTGGAAAAGTTGATATGATTGTTGCCGGTGCTGGGTCTGGTGGAACGTTTGAAGGGCTTGCAAGACATTTCAAAGAAGCGCACAAAGTGATCGTTGAACCTGAAGGCTCAATTCTGTCATGTGGTGAGGTTGGTAACCATCGAATAGAAGGTATCGGCGTTGAACAATGGCCAGTATTTCTTTCAAAATCAAATATCGATGTGGTTGAAAGCATTAGCGATGAAGATGGTTTTCAGATGGTTACTGAGTTAGCTAAGAATGAAGGTTTGCTCGTCGGAAGTTCATCAGCGGCTGCATTATGTGCTGCTCTTAAACAAGCGCAACATGTAACTGATAAAAATATTGTTGTAATTTTCCCTGATGCTGCAGAACGATATATTAGCAGTAATATTTTCAATATTAATTAAAGGAGATGGAACAAATGAAAAAAATGACGAAAATGATTCATGGTGGGCAAACAGTTGATGAGCTTACAGGGGCAGTGAATCCACCAATTTATCAAACGAGTACTTATAAACAAGATGGACTGGGTGTTTTGCGAAATGGATATGAATACTCACGTTCAAAAAATCCAACTCGAACAGCATTAGAAGGATTAATTGCTGATCTTGAAGAAGGCCAAGCAGGGTTTGCATTCGGTTCTGGAATGGCAGCTGTTACTGCCGTTGCAATGTTGGTTGATTCAGGTGACCATATTGTCGTTGGTAGTGATGTGTATGGGGGCACTTTTAGGGTCTTTACGCAAGTATTAGATCGTATAGGAATTCACTCCACATTTGTTGATACGAGAGATGAAAATGCTGTTAAACAAGCCATCCAAGACAATACGAAGATGTTATACCTAGAGACACCTACAAATCCATTATTAAATGTCACCAATATTAAAGCAATGGTTAATATTGCAAAAGAAAATCATTTGATAAGCGTTGTGGATAATACGTTTATGACACCTTATTTCCAAAATCCATTGAAACTAGGTGCGGATATCGTTCTCCATTCAGCAACGAAATATATTGGTGGTCATAGTGATGTTGTAGCAGGTTTAGTCGTGACGAATAAAGTCGATCTGACTGAACGTATAGAGTTTACTCAAAACTCTACCGGAGGAGTGTTAGGGCCGCAAGATAGTTATTTACTTGTCAGAGGAATTAAAACGCTAGCGATTCGAATGGAACAAACAGAAAAAAGTTCTCTGAAAATTGTGGATTACTTAGCCAATCATGAAAAGGTAACAAAAGTATATCATCCATCATTGTTAGACCAAGAAAGTAAAGCGATTCATGAGGCACAAGCGTCAGGGTACGGAGGAATGATTTCATTTGATGTCGGCTCGAGTGAAAATGCTAAGAAGTTAGTTGAGCACTTTGAAGTGTTTACATTGGCCGAGTCGCTAGGAGCTGTAGAAAGTTTAGTGTGTGTGCCAAGCGAAATGACGCATGCCTCTATTCCTAGAGAACGCCGTTTGGAAATTGGAATTACTGATGGTTTAGTTCGAATCTCAGTGGGAATAGAAGATGTAGAAGATTTATTAAATGATTTAGAACAAGCGTTAAACACGATATAATAGATATAATATAAGGAGAACTTATAGATTTAAGAATAAATTATAGATTAATGAAAGGAAGTGTATATTATGGATAAAAAGATGAATGTTGAAAGTTTCAATCTTGACCATACGAAAGTCGATGCACCATACGTGAGGTTAGCGGGAATTAAAGAAGGTGAGCATGGAGATGTGATTCATAAATACGATATTCGTTTCAAACAACCAAATGCTGAACATATGGACATGCCTGGCCTTCACTCTCTTGAGCATTTAATGGCGGAAAATATTCGTAACTATAGTGATCGTGTTGTTGATATATCACCAATGGGATGTCAGACAGGTTTTTACGTTTCATTTATTAATTACGACAATTATGACGGTGTATTAGAAATATTAGAGAAAACATTAAATGATGTTATGAATGCTAAGGAAGTTCCTGCTTGTAATGAAGTTCAATGTGGATGGGCAGCAAGCCATTCATTAGAAGGTGCACATGCAATTGCTAAAGAAATGCTTGAACATAAATCGTCATGGAATGTTGTATTTAAAGAAGAATAAGCAATTGTTCTATTTTTGTTGAAGTGCTTAGAACACAAAGATTCCATCTACAAAAAATAATCGTTTTGTAGATGGAATAAATTTTTTGATTTTTATCTTGAATTCAAGATAAAAATGTCTATAATAGATTATAGAGGAAGAGGTGAAGTGAAATGTTTCATTCAGATGATGTGACGCATGCAGTTGGTATAGATTTATATGTATCTGATTTAGAGAGGTTAACTAGATTTTATAATGAAGTTATAGGACTAAAGCATTTTAAGAAATCGAAGAACGAAGTCGTATTTAATTTAGATCGTGACCATTTTATACGATTGATTGAGGATGATTCGAAAGTTAAACCGTCACTTGATGAAGCTGGTTTATTTCATGTGGCGATTCTGCTACCTGAGCGGTCAGATTTAGCAGACTTTCTAGTTCATATACATGCTAAAGGAATTCAACTTGGTGCAAGTGATCATCTTGTCAGCGAAGCGATTTATTTATCAGATCCAGAAGGGAATGGTATTGAAATATATGTAGATCGTGACCACTCTCAATGGATTTGGAATAATGATTCGATTGCGATGGAGACGTTACCGCTAGATGTAGAAGATTTGCTGTCTGTACAAAGTGGTAACCAATTTGATGGATTACCTTCAAGCACAATTATTGGTCATATTCATTTGAAAGCTTATAATGTAAGTGAGATGAATCAGTTCTATCATGAGCATCTAGGCTTTAATGAAGTTGCAACTTATGGTGGTCAAGCTTCTTTTATGTCGGATGCGAACTATCATCATCATTTGGCAGTCAATACATGGCAATCTAAAGAAATGCGCAATGATAACACTTTAGGTCTTGCAAAAGTCTATTTCAATCGTTCTGATTTTGAAACAATGGAACATACAGATCCCTCGAATATCTGCATACAGATTAATTAGAAGTCATTAGAAATTAAATTTAAAATAACGGAGGAATTTATTATAACACAATTTACATTTGACAAAGCACATTCAAACATGAACTTTAAAATTAAGCATTTAATGGTATCAACAGCAAAAGGAGAATTCGAAGATTTTAACGTTGATGTTCAAGGTGATATCAACGATTTATCAACATTAAAGTTTGACGTTGATGTGAATGTTGATTCTATTAACACAAGTAATGCTGACCGTGATGCACACTTAAAGAATGAGGATTTCTTTAAAACGTCTGAACATCCAAAGATGACATTTACGACGAAAGAAGTAGAAGTTGATGGAGATGAACTTAAAGTGAAAGGTGATTTCACTTTATTAGGACATACACAAGAAGAAGTGATTGAAGTGGAATACAATGGTCAGTCAAAAGATCCTATGGCCGGTAATACGATTACTGGATTTGACTTTGAAGGTGAAATTAATCGTGAAGATTATGGATTAAACTTCAATGCGCCGCTAGAAACTGGTGGAGTTATGCTAGGAAAGAAAGTTAAATTCCATGGGTCTTTAGAATTTCAAATTAGTGAATAATTAATTATATGAGTGATAAAGAAGCTTAGAACATTCTAAGCTTCTTTATTTTCGTTTATTTTTACTATGAAATTATGATACAATGACGATACTTTTGAAGAATAGGCGAGGATTTTAATATGAATTACAGTCGGATACAAGTCATTGGTTATGTCTTTTTGCTGAGTTTATTAAGTATACTAGGTCCTTTAAATATAGATATGTATTTACCAAGTTTTCCATTAATCCAAGATGATCTGTCCACAAATGCAATGTATGTACAGATGAGTTTGACCTCTTGCTTATTAGGGTTAAGTATTGGTCAACTTATTTTTGGACCGTTAAGTGATGCTGTTGGCCGGAAAAGACCTTTAATCATATCGTTAATTGGATTTACTATTTTTTCATTTATATGTGCATTTTCACCTAATATTGTTTTATTGATCTTTTTTAGATTTATGCAAGGATTTTTTGCATCATGTGGGATTGTATTATCCAAAGCAATTGCAAGAGATTTATTCGATGGCAGAGCATTAACTAAATTCTTTACGATACTCATGGTAATTACGAGTGTGGCACCTTTGATTGCACCATTACTTGGTGGATTTATATTATCTATTCCAGATTCAACGTGGGGAATGATTTTTTATGCGTTAGCAGGTCTTGGTGTAGTAATTACATTAATTAGTACATGGAAATTGAAAGAATCTTTAACAAAAGAATACCGTATCCCTACAAACTTTAAGTCGACGGTAAATTCTTTAGTAGAGTTGTTGAAAGAACGTGAATTTCTAGGGTATGTGCTGGCTGTTGGATTCATCCATGGTGGATCATTTGCTTATGTATCGGGGACGCCTTTTGTTTATCAAGAACTCTATGGCGTAACACCACAAATGTTTAGTCTTTTATTTGGAATTAATGGTGTTGCGATTGTATTAGGGAGCTTCCTATTTGGAAAACTAAGCGATTACTTCTCAGAATGGCGTGTTCTTAAATGGTTTATAATATCTTCAATGTTTACCTCTTTTGCAATACTCATTAGTGCAATTATGATGGGGCCATTATTTATTATGGTGATCAGTATCTTTACGTATATGATGAGTATCGGTTGTATTTTAACAGGCACATTTACACTTGGTATGAGAGGTAAATATCATAATGCAGGCAGTGCGAGTGCACATTTAGGGACATTACCTCTTATCTTTGGGGCAATTGCAACACCAATGTCTGGGCTAATTGAAGGATCGGCAATACCAATGGGTGCCACGATATGTATTACAGCATGGATTGGTAGTATATTCTTTTTGAAACTTACAACGAATCCAGACGTGGTTTAAGAAACTTTATAAGGTATTGATGCATTAATTAATAATATAAAGAATCATATAGTAAAATACTAAAATAAACATTCAAAGCGATTTTTGAATGTATATTTTTTTATGATAAAATCATATTCAAATAGATGTTTGAATAAAAGTATACATGGAGGTATTCAATGGATAAATGTGAGGTAAGACAAATGAATCCTGAAGCAATCAAATTGGTTCGCGATGCTGAAGCTGGTTGGGAACAAGAGGAAATGATACGGCCATTGAGGCTAGTGATATCCAGAATCTTACCGAAGATCTAATGATTCTACCTACAATATTTAAGTTGAGCATGAGAACGAAAAGAATTATCTGGCAAAATATTATAATTGCATTAGGTTTGAAAATAATCGCATTGTTGCTGATTATCCCAGGATTATTGACGATGTGGATCGCAATTATTAGTGATGTCGGGGCAACCATACTCGTAACGTTGAATAGCTTTAGGTTAATTGGTCCCAAATCTAGTGTTAATAAGCAATCAAATTAGAAGAATAATTGTAAATTATTATACTTTAAAGTATAATAATTCTAATATAGAAGAAAAGGTGACGTCATTATGTCTGAAGAAAAATCTTTAAAATCATGGGTCATATTAAGTAGAGCTTTCCATGCAGTTGAGAAAAAAACAGCAGAAGATATCCGACAATATGGCGTTAGTCCAACAGAATTTGGTGTGCTTGAACTTTTGTATCATAAAGGAAAACAACCTATCCAAAAAATAGCGCAGAGCATTCTTCTCACGAGTGGTAGTATGACGTATGTGATACAGAAACTTGAAAAAGAAGGATATATTAGAAAATCAGTATGTGAAAATGATAAAAGAGTGACATATATTAAATTAAGTACTAAAGGCCTGCTTTTGATTGGTGAAGCTTTCCCAAAGCATGCGAAGGCTGTAAATAAAATCTTTGAAAACTTAACAGAAACAGAACAAGTTGAATTGCAAAATCTGTTAAAAAAAGTGGGGAAATCATAATACCAGGAGGAAAAACGGTTGAGTTCTAATTCAGCTTTACTTCATGCTACACAAATTACTACACACATTGACGTACTCCGCAATATGAAAATACCCTTTATAGAATCTAAGAGTCATATTGTTTTGGCGAGAATTTTGATGAATGAACAAGAGATTGATACCGAGTGTTTACTTCGGAAGTATCGAGAATATCGCAATTATTATAAACTACGTTCGAAATTGCCAAAAGATGCAGCTTATCTTATTTGTGGTTATTTATATAGACATGGTACGACTGACATTACCGTCTCTCAATATTTTAATACGATGCAACAGATTAGAAAAATTAGCGGGATGAGTAAAGAGCAGTCATACATTGTTACATTGATTTTTTTAACATCGAATCATTCTTTGACCGTGGAAGAGTTTATTAAGAGATTAATTTATATCCATGATAAAATGAAAGAAGATGCATTTAATCAAAGTTCCCATTATATCATTATAATGAGTGGAATACTGGCTCAAATGACATTGTATAGCCCATTTGAACTCGTAAATATGTATGAATACTACTTAAATAAATATACGACACTTCATTATACATCTAATTCTGGATTGTGTATTTTGGCAACATTTTCTACACTGTTAACCGAAGAAAGAAACCCTCATTTTGCAAAGCGTGTTCACTATTTTATAAGGCATTTAAATCGCATCGGGATAGTCATAGAAAAAGAGCATTATGCAAGTGTTATATTTTTGACTTTTATGGATATGCATCAAAATTTAGATTACTTATTTAATACTTTGAATTATTTTGAAGATAAGAAGGTATTTTTCATGAAGTCTTCATTAAGAACACAGATTGCACTAAGTATGTATACAAATTATGGTGTTGAACAATATAGAGGGACAAATCATTATATATCAATGCTCATTGATCAAATTAGTCTGAACGAACAAATTATGCTCATCGCAAGAGTTCTAGATTAAAGGAGGTCTATATGGAATCAATATATCTATATTTATTAAATCCTATATTGTTTATATTGTTAGGATTCTTATTTGCAAAGTCAAAGACTATGAAATCAATAATATTTACATTAATTGCATTTGAAGTAATTATATTATTTTGGACAGCAGTTTTAATATTAACCGTATTTCAAGGTTTTTCTATATCTGACCAAACAACGTTTGTTTTTAGCGGCATATATGCAGGATTAGGTTTATCTATTACAATGGGTACAAAGTTCTTTATGAACAAAGTCAAATAAATGAAGGAGAATGATTAGCGTAATTGCTAGTTGTTCTCTTTTTTTATTAAGGATTTGTGAAGATATTTATAATTTAATGACTTTGTGAATAAAATAACATATAATAATAGTATAGAGAAAAAGATTACAAATAGAGAGGTGATCAAGATGAGTAAAGTTGAAAAAGAAAACAAGTTTCAAATGGTGTGGGTTTTTGTTGCATTAACAGTAATGATTATCATCAATATTTTACCAACACCTGAAGGCCTTACAGTGATGGGACAAAGAAGTTTATCGATTCTTGCATTTGCGATCATTATGTGGGTGACTGAAGCAGTTTCTTATTCAGTATCATCTGTTATGATTGTTGGTTTAATCATCTTATTAATTGGATTTTCACCGGTTGAAACATTAGGTGAGCAGCTAGGGAAACCTGATATGGCAAGTGATGAATTATTTGGGTCTAAAAATGCATTGAGTTTGGCTTTTAAAGGATTCTCAACATCTGCGGTTGCGTTAGTTGCAGCGGCACTGTTCTTGGCAAGTGCGATGCAGATTACTAATTTACACAAAAGAATAGCACTTTATGTTTTATCAATCGTAGGTGATAAAACAAAAGCGGTTGTTGCTGGTGCAATTATTGTTGCAACAATTTTGGCCTTTTTTGTACCGTCTGCAACAGCTAGAGCTGGTGCAGTTGTACCAATTCTTATCGGAATGGTGGCAGCGTTTGGATTGGAGAAGAAGAGTCGTATGAGCGCACTATTAGTCATTACTGCTGTGCATGCAGTGTCTATTTGGAATATTGGAATTAAAACAGCAGCAGCTCAAAACCTTGTAGCTTTAGGATTCATTAATTCGGCAATGGATGAAGAAGTCAGTTGGATTCAATGGTTTATATGGGCCGCACCTTGGTCTATCATTATGTGTGTTGTGTTATATTTTGTCATGACAACACTTGTCAAACCAGAATATGATCGAATTGATGGGGGTAAAGCGTTAATTCAAAAGGAACTATCAGAACTTGGTCCGATGAAAGGTAAAGAAATTCGATTAGTCGTTATTGCGATTGGGTTGTTACTACTCTGGTCTACGGAGAAAATTTTACATCCGCTTGATTCAGCATCTGTTACACTCATAGCACTAGCTCTAATGTTAGCGCCAAAGATCGGAGTATTCGAGTGGAAGGAAGTCGAGAAGACGATCAACTGGGGGACTATTATTGTATTTGCTATCGGTATATCACTTGGTTCATTACTGTTATCTACAGGAGGAGCGGCTTGGCTTAGTGATATGACATTTGGAGCTTTAGGGCTTACGACATGGCCTATTGTTGCTGTTATTGCTTTAGTTGGTATATTTAATATATTGATACACTTAGGATTTGCCAGTGCAACGAGTTTAGCTTCAGCGCTTATCCCTGTGTTCATCTCACTGGCACAAAGTATGAACTTAGGAGATCAATCTTTAGGGTTTGTATTGATTCAACAATACTTAATTTGTTTTGGTTTCTTACTTCCTGTTTCAGCACCTCAAAATATGTTAGCCTATGGAACAGGTACGTTTGATGCAAAAGATTTATTGAAAACTGGTATACCAATTACAGTCATTGGATACTTATTAATTTTACTCTTTACGTTTACTTATTGGCAGTGGACTGGGTTACTATAATAAATGTATGTATAAGATCTAACCAAACAGGTTAGGTCTTATTTTTTTTAATATCGTCAGTTTTGATATATATTTAATAAATAGAGTTTATATTTTAAGAAGACAGGTATGTATATAGTTGAGGTGATTATATTGGGGAAAAAAGTAACAAGTGTCTTTTACGTAGCATTGGCAGTTTGTATGATTTTCGTCATTTGGGGATCAATCCAACCGACTCAAATGGAAGAAGCAACTGCTAAAATTACATCATTCTTTTCTGAATACTTTGGTTGGTATTATTTAATATTAGTTCTTTTATTTTTAGTCTTTTGTATTTATTTAATGTTCTCAAAGTTTGGTAAGATTCGTTTAGGTAAAGAAGGGGAAAAACCAGAGTTCTCAACAGGGGCTTGGTTTGCCATGTTATTTAGTGCAGGAATGGGTATTGGACTTGTTTTTTGGACAACTGCTGAACCAACACAACATGCATTTTTAAATGCACCAGTAGCAGAAGTTGGTACTCCGAAAGCAATTAATGACGCCATGAAATTTGCGTTTTTCCACTGGGGTATTCATGCTTGGGCAGTATACGCGATTGTTGCATTAGTCTTTGCCTACTTTAGCTTCCATAGAGGTTATCCAAACTTAGTGAGTTCAACACTGATTCCAATTTTTGGTGAAGCACGTATGAAAGGATGGCTAGGACAACTTGTTGATATTTTAGCTGTTTTAGCAACTGTATTTGGAGTTGCAGCAACATTAGGATTTGGAACAGGACAGATTAATGGTGGACTCAATTATTTATTTGATATTCCTCAATCATTTACTGTACAACTGATTATTCTAATTGTAGCCACTGCATTATTTATCATTTCAGCTTGGTCTGGAATAGGTAAAGGAATCAAGGTGCTGAGTACAAGCAATATGGGATTAGCATTTGTATTACTTCTAGTATTATTTATTGTAGGTCCGAGTATGTATATATTAAATACATTTACAAATGCATTGGGAAATTATGTTGCTGACTTTTTCCAAATGAGTTTACGTATTGCCCCAGAAGATGATGAGGCTAGGAAATGGATCAATAGTTGGACGATCTTCTATTGGGCATGGTGGATCAGTTGGGCACCATTTGTTGGTATTTTCATAGCACGCGTTTCAAGGGGACGCACGATTAGACAATTTATGGCAGGTGTTTTAATTGTTCCAGCTCTAGTATGTTTCTTATTCTTTGCTGTATTTGGAACAAGTGCCATTCATATAGAAAAGAATGGATTAGCGAAGATTTCAGAAGCAACATTAGAGACTGCGACATTCATGATGCTTGAGCAGTATCCGCTTGGATTCTTACTATCACTCATTACGATTGTAGTGATTGCGATATTCTTTATTACTTCAGCAGACTCGGCAACGTTTGTCCTTGGAATGTTATCTGGTGGAGGTACAAACACACCACATGCAGCGACTAAGATTTCTTGGGGAATTATATTATCAGCGATTGCAGCTGTAATTATGTTCTTTGGAGGAACACAAGGATTACAGAATTTATTAATCATTGCAGCATTACCATTTTCAATTGTGATGATCTTAATGAGTGTATCTTTCTATAAATCTGCGAAAAGTGAATTGTTTAAGAAGAAAGAGATTAAATAAATTTCTATATATATAATGGAAATAAATGTGCTCACTAGACTTATAAGTCTAGTGAGCACAATATGTTATTTTTAACATATTATTTCATGTAATAATGTTTTCGTGATTGAGTAACCATTCCTTCATATCTCTGCTATACTTATATCCTCCCATTGAGCCGTCAGAACGAATAACTCTGTGACAGGGGATTAGTATTGGTAGTTGATTTTTACCAATTGCATTTGCTACAGCACGAGCACTATTTGGACGGTTAATCATTTTTGCAATATATTGATATGTGACTGTTTTACCATAAGGAATTTTCAGCAGTTCATTGAGTACTTTTTGTTCAAAAGGAGTGCCAGTAATAATATATGGAATATCGAGTGGTTGATTTTCATGAAAATATTGATTGAAATTATCATGATACGGGTGATCGTGAAGAGGTTCTTTAGATTCTGGTAGAGGCTCATTAAAGCCACTTATAAAAATACAGTACTCATTTTCAATGATATAGTAGATGTATAAAGATGAATTAATATAGTAAATAGAGTATTGCATAATACAACTCCTTGAAGGTGATAGATATGAAACAATTATATTATAATGGGAATATTTTCACTATGGCTCGTGATCATTATAATGAACAAGTAGAGTACATCGTGGTGAATAACGGTGTTATAGAGTACACGGGAAATGATTTTACTATATATAATGATATTGAGAATATAGAACGTATTGACCTAAAAGGTAAAACGTTAATCCCAAGCTTTACAGATAGTCATATCCATTTGATTGGGTTAGGTGAAACACTTAGGAGAGTTAATATCTCTTCTGTTCAGTCAAAGGAAAATCTAAAGGAAATAATTTACAATGAAAGTACAACTTTTCATCATGAAGGGCAATGGTTAATCATTGAAGGATATATTGATGAAATTCATAAGTCAATGATCAATCATGGGCAGTTAAGTGAGTGGGCTTATGGACCTACATTATTAGTGAAAGCGTCTAAGCATTCTGCTTTGTTAAATGAACAAGCTATTAATACATTAAAGAAGTTACAACAAAATCAATTACTTAACAATGTTGATGAAAATGGATTCATATATGATGAAAATTATTTTGAATTATATCAATATGTTATTGAACAGTCTTCGACAAATTTAACAGAGTTAATTAATGATGCAATTGATGAATGTGTTTCAAAAGGTATTAGTTGTGTTCATACAGAAGACTTATCTTATTATGGCCATTATATGAATCCTTTAAACGCATATTTTGATGTGCTAAATCATGGAACGAAGTTTAGGTTAAATTTACTAGTCCATCACAATGTGTATAAAGAAGTAGAGCATGTTGAAAAGGCGATACATGATGACTGGTTACGTTTTGACGCTATTAAGATATTTATAGATGGAACATTCGGTGACCAATCAGCTTATTTAATAGAACCATATTTAGGTACGTCTAACAATGGACGATTAATTCACGATAAAAATACGCTTGAACAAATGGTGAAGGATATTCGAAAGCATCATAAGACATGTGCATTTCACGTCATTGGAGATAAGGCTCTAGATATAGTGTTAACTATATTAGAAGAAAATCTTCCAAAGGATGGACATTTTGATAGGTTAATACATGTAAGTTTAGTAAATGATGTGTTGCTACAACGTATAAAGAAACTACCGATTATTTGTGATATACAACCATTATTTCATAAAGAGAACGAGAAATTAATAAATATATTAGGCTTTGATCGTATCAATGATACTCATGCATATCATAAAATAAAGGATTATAATATTCAATATGCCAGTAGTTCTGATGCACCGATAGGTTCTGTTGATGTACTTAATACGATTGAATACTTATGTGGAGATTTAAAATGGAATCGATTTGAAGCGGTTCAATCTTATACGGTTAATTCTAGTGTTGTTGGTCAGAGGTCAGAGAGTTTAGGTAAGATACTTCCTGGATTTAAAGCGGACTTTGTAATATTAAGTAGTAATATCTTTGATGAGTCAGTACCAATAGAAGATATAGAAGTAATACAGACAATCATCGATGGAGAGACTGTTTATATTCGAAAATAAACGTCAATTCAACTTGAGAATATGATATTATTACAGAGTACTTAAGAATAGGGGGGGGTTACTATGAATATTACAATTTTAGGTGCTGGAAATGGTGGGATTGTTGCTTCGGTTGACTTAACGAGAAGAGGTCATGATGTGACATTATACCATACGCCAGAATCAAATGCGGATTGGGATCGTAACCAGTTAAATGATGGTATTAAGTTTAAAGGTGAGACAGTTAAGATAAATAAATTCACTCAAAATATTGAAGAAGCTATTGAGCATGCTGAAGTCATCATGGTGACTTTACCTACTTTGGCCATTGCACATTATGCTAAAGAAGTTGCACCATATTTGAAAGATGGACAATATATTTATATTAACGGTGCGAGCGCGATGAATTCAATGAAATTTATGAATGTTGTCAAATCAGAAGGCTATAATCCAAACGTTTATATCGGTGAGACAATGTCGTTAACGTATGCATGCCGCTATGATCATACATCGAATGAAGCGGAATTAATCTTAACTAGTACGCATAATCTATTTGCAAGTTATCCAAGCCAGCATACAGATCATATGATTGAAATATTAAAGCCGTTGTATGATACACTTGTCCCTGCTAAAAATATTTTAGAAACTACATTAAATAATGGTAATCCTGAGTCTCATCCAGGTCCGGCCATTTTAAATACGGGTAGAATAGATTATGCAGGTGATGAATTTTATTTATACAGTCAAGGAATTACTAAACATACTGTACGTGTTGTTGAGGCAATTGATAAAGAAAGGCAACAAATTTGTGCTGCTTTGAATTTCGAACAACTCGATAAAAGTGCTCGATCAGAACGATCAAGTTATTTTCCGAAAGGTAAAACGTTGCTTGAGCAATTCAACACAAGTCCTATATTAAAAGATTTAAAAGGCCCTACAACATTACAAAACAGATATATTGTGGAAGATGTAGAGGAAGGATTAGTGTTATGGGCAAGTATTGGAGATGCAGTAGGAGTAGATACACCAGTAATAGACTCGATTATTCATTTAACTGGTGTTTTATTAGATCGTAATTTCTTTGAAGAAGGACTTACGCTTTCGAAATTAGGGTTTGATGGAGCGATTTCACCTAATACTTTGAACAATTTAATATAAAAAGATATAATTAAATGCTATAAGTACAAACTTATAGCATTTTGTATTTTATTATATTTAAGGATTGATTATGATGACAACATTTTACTTCGTAAGACATGCGAAGAGCGACCCGTTTAGGGGTAGTGATAAGGATCGGTCAATTACTGAAGAAGGATATATTCAAGCCCAAAAACTTGTTGAAGTGTTTAAACATATAGAATTTGATTTGCTCATTACTAGCCCTTATCAACGTGCAATTGATACGCTAATATATTTAGCACTTGATCGTAAAGAAACGATTCAAACATACGAAGAATTAAAAGAGATAAGATTATCTAAAAAGCCAATTCAAAATGTACTGGAATATCAACAATTAATGAAGAAAATATTTAAAGAACCGAGTTATAATCTAGATGGCTGTGAATCAATTAAACAAACTCAAGATAGAGCTGTTCCGATTATTAAAGAGTTGGTTGAACGATATCCAGATAATAAGATTGTTGTTGGAACACATGGAACACTATTTACCGCAATGCTTAAATATTTTGATGAAGAGTATGGTTATGAATTTTGGAAATCATTAAAGCAACCAGATGTTTACAAGGTGATCATCGATAGTGAACGCTTTGAGCTTCAATGTATAGAACATGTGGAAGTGTCAGCGTAATATGACGATCATACAAACTGATGAAGGCGAAGTATTTTATAAGTTAGAGGGACATGATATTACACTGTTTGATTGTAAATGTTCTGTTGTGGATGGATGGAAAAATCTTTTTAGAGTCCTTAGAGGTCAACTTGACTATATTCTAGTAAATTTTGATATACTTCAATTGACAGCACACGAGTATAAATTTTTAGGTTTTTATGAAGTTGAGCCAGGATTAATGCGTAAAAATATTCAACCAACATTCCAATATGACATGGAAGCAATCGAGTATCTAAAGAATAAAGATAAAAAACTTGCACGTGTGATTGAAATGATTGGACCAATTGAAGAAGAAATAATACCTGATATCTACTATAATTTTGTCCGTTCAATTGTCGGTCAACAAATTTCAGTATATGCACAATATGCGATTATGGCACGATTAATGAATGCGATGAATCACCATATTACGCCAGAGAAAGTCATTAATTATAAGGATGAGGAATTGAAATCGTTCGGGTTAAGTGAAAGAAAAGTAGTATATATAAAAACAGCCACTGAAAAAGTGATTAATGGCGATATTGATTTTGAAGAAATTCATCATATGACAGATGAAGAAGCAATTCAATATTTAACACAACTTAAAGGTGTTGGTGAATGGACTGCAGAAATGATGTTAATGTTCTCATATAATCGTATGGATATATTTAGTTACAAAGATTTAGCAATCATCCGAGGTTTACGTATGATTTATCGTCATAAAGAAGTGTCGAGAGAACGATTTGAAAAGTATAGACGTCGATTCAGTCCATATGGAAGTCTTGCATCATTGTATATTTGGGTCATTTCTGAGCAAAATATTGAAGGATATAGTGATCCATTAGCTAAGAAGAAATGAAATGTTTGAAAATCTATCAACAAAACGAGTGAGTTGTAGATTGAATAAAGCATTGTACGACAAAAGGACATCTCTAAACGAGATGTCCTTTTGTCTATTATTGTAATTGTTCATTTCGAGAAGACAATTTTGCTGTCTCTGTAGTTGTTTTGCCATCACGGATAATTGTAAATTCAACTCTATCTCCAACAGATGTTTTATCGTACAAATACTTTCTGAATTCAGCAATGTTATTTACTGGTTCATCGTTAATTTTCGTGATCACATCACCTTGTTTAAGGTTATGATTAGCTTTTGGATCTTTTTGAGCAACAACAATTCCTTTTTTATCTTTTATTTTCAATTCATCTATATATTCTTTAGGTAAATCTTCAACGTCAATCATACTGATACCAACGTAAGGTCTCTCAATTGAGCCATTTGTTTCTAGTTCTTGGATTAATGTATCGACTTCATTAGATGGGATGGCAAACCCAATACCTTCTACTTCTGTTGAAGATATTTTCATAGAGTTGATTCCAACTAAATCACCATTTTGATTCACGAGCGCTCCTCCACTATTTCCTGGGTTAATGGCAGCATCGGTTTGCATTACCGTTATCGTTGAATGACCTTCAGATGTTCTTACATTCATTTCACGTTCTGTTCCACTAATAATACCTTCTGTCACAGAGTTTGAGAACTCTAAACCAAGTGGATTACCAATTGCCATGACGTCATCTCCTATTTTTACATCACTTGAATTGGCGAAGTCGATTGCTTCCATTCCTTTTACGGATTTGGCTTTTACAACTGCTATATCAGTTAAAGGGTCACTTCCGAGTAATTCAGCCTCGATGCGTTGATTATCGGACAAATTAATTTCTATATTCGATGCGCCTTCAACAACGTGGTGATTGGT
Organism: Abyssicoccus albus; assembly: GCF_003815035.1. Taxonomy (NCBI): domain Bacteria; kingdom Bacillati; phylum Bacillota; class Bacilli; order Caryophanales; family Abyssicoccaceae; genus Abyssicoccus; species Abyssicoccus albus. Next base: position 21,668 of record NZ_RKRK01000005.1, on the reverse strand, counting down.
GACAATATACGCATCACCGTCTTTAATTTTATAAATGACACCAGATCCAGTACCAGATTCGACAGAGTCATTATCTTTCTGTAGCTTTCCGAATAAATCACCGTATGGGTTATTTGCTGATTGTTTATTAATGACTCCTACAACAGACTTTGAAGCCTGTTCGATCATTTTGTTTTTATCAGTATTATTGATATGATTTACTCGGTTTTTATGATCATCATCAGCTGCTGGGGGTGTATATGAATGCATTGAATTGTCTGTAATCATATTTTTTAAAGGTGTTTGTGTTAATAATAAAATCGTAGTTAATACGCTAATTAATATCGTTAATAATATGGCGAAAAGTGTTGTTAAATTGCTCAAATATCCTGATTTTTTGGCATTTTGATGTTCTATATCCGTTACGTATCTATATTGTGGTATTTGTTTATCCATTTTTTACTCCTTTTTTGTTTAACTTAATGATAAATGTAGTACCTTCACTACTTGTTTCAAGTAATTGTATATTTCCGTTTAACTTTTGCATTATTAATTTACATAAAGGTAGTCCTAGGCCAAAGCCACGGGTATCATATCGTTTATTCTGACCTCGATAAAATTTTTCAAATATATGCTCGATGTCATCTTTAGGTACCCCTGAGCCAAAGTCTTTAATCAATATATTATATGAATCAAGTGTTTCATTCATATGGATTTCAATCGTTGAATCTCTATGTGATGCTTGGTTTGCATTGTTTAACAAGTTAAGCAAAACTTGTGAAAGTCGATCTCTATCTGTGTGAATAGATGCATCGATTAAGTTATGACATTCAATGATTGAATTCTGATTATCAGATTGGTAGTCAAAATGTGTCACAGTTGATTCTATAAATTCTTTTAAATTAATTTGATCGCTATTTATTTTGATTGCATCTGTTGTAAACGAATTGAATACAAGCAAATCTTCAATCAGACGGTTCAACTTTCGTGATTCTTGTAAGCTTAATTTGATAAATTCCTCTTTATCAGTTTCATCAACGATATCATCTTGAATGGCTTGTAATAATCCTGAAATTGAAGCAACAGGAGTTTTTAGTTCGTGTGTTACCCCAGCTAATAATTCATTACGCAATTGATCGTGAGCTTCTAATTGTTTGCTTAACTCATTGAAACTTAGTGCGAAATCATAAAGTTCTTTTTCTTTATAATGACTATCAATCGTGACAAATTCACCATCACTGAGCTTACGTGCTGCTGAGCTAATGTTATGAATAGGTGTCGTCATTTGACGAGTGAAGTAATAAATTAGAATTGTACCGATAATGATTGATGGAATGGCGATTAAAAGAATAGGGACGAATGGTATGTGGACTTCATCAATTTTATTTTTTTCGACAAATGAAATCACATAACCGTATGTTTCATTATCAGATTTTATTGGTGTTTTGAGCATGTATAATTCATGATCAGTCGATGGAATATTAAGGTCGTTTGTAGAAATAATATCATAATCATTTTCACGTTCTAAAATATCCGTATTGATTCGTGTTTCGTTGACTGCATTGAAATTTGAGTTTAACCATTGACCTTTATGATCAGTAATAATAATTTTCGGTGTTGCGTTAAAACTTTTTAATATATCATTATACTGTTCATGGATTTCTTGGTCTTTTATTTTGTCTTGATTGCCAATCGTTTGAACAGCGATAGAGTCATTTAACGTCTGAACTAGAGATAATCTGTGTTCTTTAATGTTTTCTTTATTCCAAACTATATAAATGAAAGCAATAATTAAAATTGCGGTTAATAATGTAATAATATATCTCTTGATCCATAATGATTGCATTGATTGGCGTTTCATAACAATCGATCCTCAACTTTCAACAAATATCCATGACCACGGACCGTTTCGATTTGACCTTCATGTTCAGGCCAACTAGAGAGTGCTTTCCTCAAACGTTTAATTGCCAAGTCTACTGCACGGTCACTTCCTTCATAGTCGAATCCCCAAATATGATCTAGCAACTGATCACGGCTGAATATTTGGTTTGGATGTTCAGCTAAGAAAAGTAGAACACTGAAGTCACGAGGCGCCAAGTTGAGCTCTTTTTTTAAAACTTTAACTGTATGATATGCGGGGTTAATTACTAGTTGTCCAAATCGAATTGAATCATCCGGAAGTTTGCCACTGGTTGTTCGACGAATAACAGCTTTAGTACGTGCGATTACTTCTTCTCCTGTAAACGGTTTTGTGATGTAGTCGTCCGCACCGTGTTCAAAACTTTCTAGAATATGTTGTTGATCGTTTAAAGCAGTGAGCATTATAACAGGAACATTAGATGTTGTCCGGATTTTTTTGAGAAGTGAAATTCCATCAAGTTCCGGCATCATAATATCCAGTAAAATGAAGTCAATTTGTTCTGAGTTAAATAAATCATAGCCTTCCTTTCCATTAAATGCTTGGAAGGTCGTAAAACCAACCTTCTTCATGTAAGCTTTAATAACATGATTGATTGGTTGTTCATCTTCAATGATAAGAATATTCATAATAGCCCTCCAATCACTATCTTATTCTTATGTATATTATATTAAAGTATTAATATGTTCAAAATATGTCAGAACAAATTTTTAAAAAATAACACCTAATCTATATAAAAATAGATTAGGAGTTTCGTTATAGATTATTTAATTATTGCATCGCTTTCTTTAAAGCATCAGTGTTCTTTTTCATAATGCTTTGGTAAGTGATATTATCTTCTGATTCTTCTTTTGTTAATGTAGATAAGTTATGGAATTCTACAGGTTCAACGTCTGTCTGCTCTTTAATCATGTCAACAGTTTTACTACTTACATTTTGCTCTACTAAGATATGCTTAGCACCGTCTTCTTTGATTTTTTCCACGACATTAATAATATCTTTTTGAGTTGGTTCTTCGTTATTTAGACCACTAACTCCAACCTGTTCAAAGCCATAATGGTCAGCTAAGTAACCAATTGATTCATGTGAAATAAATACTTCTTTATGTTTTGCACCCTCAGTAACTGTGTGCAACTCTTCATCTATTTTAGTTAATTCTTCTTTTAATTTTTTGAAGTTTTCTTCATATTCCTCTTTATTAGCTTCATCATACTTAACTAATTCATCTTTAATCGCTTTAGCCATTGTGATCGAATGAATAGGATCTAACCAAACATGTGGGTCATTTTCACCATGGTCATGACCTTCATGATCGTGGTTGTGCTCTTCTTCATTAGCGTGGTCATGACCTTCATGATCATGGTTGTGCTCTTCCTCATTAACTTGATCATGATCTTCATGATTATGGTTATGGGCTAATATTTTTTCTTTTGATATATCTTTAGCAACGGCAACTACTTCAACATCTTCTTTAATGGATTTTGTAATATTTGTTGTCATCGTATCTAAATCATCACTTGTATAAAAGAATAAGTCTGACTTTGAGTATTCAATCATATCTTTTTGACTTGGTTCAAACGTGTGAATATCAGTACCTGGTGGGTAGATTGAATTTACACTAACATGATCTCCACCGATTTGCTTTGCAAAACTTGCAATTGGAAATACTGTCGTTGTGATTTTAATTTGATCTTTTGATGGTTTTTCTTTATTTCCATCTTGACGATCTGATGAACTATTTGATTGACATGCGCCTAAAACAAGCACTGCAATCATTAATAAATACATAATACTTCTCTTCATAATGATTTCCTCCTTAAATATTTGGAATGTATGGTTCTATTTACGATATAACAAACATCGTAATCGTTACGATTTATAACTATACACCGGTTAATATTAAAAATCAACCCTTTCAATTTAATAAGTAATTTTGTATAATTGTAAAACGTAATTATTACGATTAATAAAAATAAAAGCTTTGATGACTATGGAGGAAAGATTATGAAAAGAGTACCAATTACAGTGTTAAGTGGATTTTTAGGTGCAGGTAAAACAACGTTATTAAACTATGTATTAAAGGAAAATCATGGTAAAAAAGTGGGTGTTATCGTCAACGATATGAGCGAAGTTAATATAGATGGTGGACTTGTTGAAATGAGTCGTACAGATGAAAAATTAGTAGAAATGCAGAATGGTTGCATTTGTTGTACATTAAGAGAAGATTTATTAATCGAAGTTGAACGTTTAATTCGGAACAATGATTTAGATTATATCGTCATTGAATCTACCGGTATTAGTGAACCTGTACCTGTTGCTCAAACTTTAACATTAGAAGATGAAGAATTGGAAATAAACCTTGCAAAAATTTCAAAACTCGATACAATGGTAACTGTTGTGGATGGCTTTAGGTTTTTTAAAGACTATGAATCTGGTGATACTTTGATCGATAGAAGTTTATCGAATGATGATCATGACACGCGTGATGTCGTCGACTTACTCGTTGATCAGATTGAATTTAGTAATATCATTTTGTTAAATAAAGTAGACTTAATGACTGATAATGAAATTAAGCAAGTCCAAGGATTACTTATGAAACTAAATCCTGAAGCTAAAATTGTTAAGACAACAAAGAGCGAAATTGATTTGGACTTAATTTTGAATACTAATTCATTCGATTTTGAACAAGCGAGTACACAAGCAGGTTGGATTAAAGAATTAAATGAAGAACATACGCCTGAAACTGAAGAGTATGGTATTTCTTCATTTGTATATCGAGCGAAGAAGCCATTCCATCCTGAGAGATTATATAATTGGATGATGTATTGGCCTGAAAATATTACACGTTCTAAAGGTTTTTTCTGGCTTGCTACACGATTTGATGAAATTGGCCTATTGTCACAAGCCGGTCCATCGACTACAATAGAGAGTGCGGGACCATGGGCAATAACTTATTCAAAAGAGGAACAACAAGAGTTAATTGAAGAAGATCCAACACTTAAAGAAAAGTTACAAGCACCATTCGGAGATCGAATGACTGAACTTGTGTTTATCGGATTTAATCTAGATGAACAAGAAGTGATTGAAGCGTTAGATGGGTGTTTATTAACAGATGAAGAGATGAATATGGATTATAGTCAATTGAAAGACCCTTTCCCACAATTCCAATAAAGTATATAATGGATTAATGAATTAAAGGAGGCGAATAAAATGAGAGTAAACGTTACTTTAGCTTGTACTGAATGTGGTGACCGTAACTACATTACAACGAAGAATAAAAGAACGAACCCAGAGCGTATTGAATTAAAGAAATACTCACCAAGACTTAAGAAATATACACTTCACAGAGAAACTAAATAAATAATTGTTAAAGAGCGATTTTTAATCGCTCTTTTTTAATTTTATTTTTTAATTATAAGTAAAATTTGTGATGATGTTAATTTAATGTAAATTTTCAGTAAATTAAAGTGTATTCATTCGAAATTAATATTTTATATTTATATAATTAAAACTGAAAACATTTATTTATAATTACAATCAATGGAGGGTGAATCATATGAGAATTATTGTTGCAGGTGGAGACGGTTTTTGTGGATGGCCAACGGCATTATATTTAAGTAAGCAAGGGCATGATGTTTCGATTATTGATAATTTAGTTCGTCGTGATATAGATGATGAATTACACTCGAATTCAGTGACACCGATTGCTCCATTAGAGGAACGTGTCGAAAAATGGAAAGAAATAACAGGTAAAGAAATTCGTACATACATAGGAGATTTAAATCATTATGACTTCTTGACACAAGTGTTCAAACAAGAGCGACCTGAGGCATTTGTCCACTTTGCTGAACAGCGTTCTGCTCCTTATTCAATGATTGATAGAGCACATGCTGTTTACACGCAATCTAACAATGTATTAGGTAACTTAAATGTTTTGTATGCGATCAAAGAATTAGCACCTGATTGTCACTTAATTAAGTTAGGGACAATGGGAGAATATGGTCAACCTAATATTGATATTGAGGAAGGTTATATAGAAATCGAGCATAAAGGTCGTAAAGATACGTTACCTTATCCAAAGCAACCGGGAAGTTTTTATCACTTAACAAAAGTACATGATACACATAATATTATGTTTGCTTGTAAGATATGGGGGATTCGTGCAACAGACTTAAACCAAGGTATTGTGTATGGGTTGAATACAGATGAAACACGTATGGATCCTGTATTAACGAACCGATTGGATTATGATGGAGTATTTGGTACGGCGTTGAACAGATTTTTAATTCAAGCAGCGATTGGACATGATATTACAGTATATGGATCTGGTTCACAAACACGTGCATTCTTAAATATTAAAGATACAGTACGTTGTATCGAAATCGCTGCTAATAATCCAGCTGAGCAAGGTGAATTTAGAGTGTTCAATCAATTTACTGAAAGTTTCTCAGTGAAAGAACTTGCTGAAATGACAAAGAAAGTTGCTGAACAAAAAGGGCTAACTGCTACGATTTCAAATATTGAGAATCCACGTGTTGAAAAAGAAAATCATTATTATAACGCAGTAAATACTAAATTAATTGATTTAGGATTAGAACCTCATTTACTCACTGATGAAGTATTGGATGAAATTTTAACTGATGCACTTCAATATAAAGAACGTATCATTCAAGATAACGTTATACCGAAAGTTAAGTGGAAATAATGAAAGTATTAATCGTTACAGAAACTTTCTTACCGTCTACAGATGGCATTGTAACAAGACTATGCAAAGCGATTGAATATATGTTATCTGTTGGTCATACGGTGAAAGTCATTGCGCCAGATTTAGGGATTACATCGTATAAAGGTGCAGAAGTGATTGGTGTAAAGTCTTTTAAATTACCACTGTACAGATTTAGAAAATGGTCTTTACCGTCAAAAATTGTCGGAGAAGTGATTGATGACTTTATGCCAGATGTTATACATGCAGTAAATCCAACATTACTCGCCACAAGTGGAGTATATTATGCAAAACAGCGTAATATTTCACTTGTGTGTTCATATCACACACATTTACCAAAATATTTATCACATTATCATTTAGATAATCGATTGACACGAAAAGGTTTATGGAACTTTATACGCTATCAACATCGTGATGCCAATGTTAATTTATGTACATCCGAAGCGATGTATGAGGTATTATCATCGCAAAGTATTAATAATTTAAGTGTATTAAGGCGTGGTGTAGACCTTGAGGAAAGACATCCACGATATAAGAGTGAGACGATGCGCAATACACTTACTCAAAATAAACCTGATAAGAAATTACTAGTGTTCATTGGACGATTAGCTCCTGAGAAAGAAATTCATAAATTGAAACCATTAATGGAGGCGCGAGATGATATAGCGTTGGCTATTATCGGTGATGGACCAGCGAAAGACTCATTATGTACTATTTTTGAAGGAACTCATACATTGTTTACTGGGTTTATGCATGGAGAGCAATTATCTAAAGCGTTTGCAAGTGCCGACGCATTTATTTTTCCTTCGGTGTCTGAGACTTTAGGTTTAGTAATATTGGAAGGGATGGCATCTGGTTTACCCGTAATCGCTGCAGAATCGGGTCCAACATGTGAACAGATTGAGCATTTGAAGACAGGGATAATATATGATGGAAACGATCTAGATAGTTTAATTAAAGCGGTATCATATTTAGATGACGATGATGTGATGAAGTGCTTAAAACAAAATGCAAGAAAGGAAGCAATGCGATATAGTTGGGAAAATGCTTCGTTAGAGCTTATACAATATTATGAAAGGGCAATTGAAAATCAATATCTTAGTAATTTGATTTATAAAATCAAACGCGACTTGTGTCATAGATAATTTTCTTCATTATCTATATAATGACGATTAAGGAGAGGATTAAATGGTAAATTATGTTCAAACTATCCGTGAAAAAGTAGGGCACATGCCGCTATTGCTACCTGGAAGTATTGTCATTATATTAAATAATAAAGGGCAAGTTTTGTTGCAAGAGAGAGCCGATGGAGACCAAAAGTATGGTTTGCCTGGTGGTCTAATGGAATTGTATGAATCTGCTGAAGAGACTGCTGTTCGTGAAGTAAAAGAAGAGACGGGTTTACATATCTATGAGAGCGAACTGAACTTGATTAATGTCCATACAGGTAAGGATTGGGTTGTTAAACTTGATAATGAAGATGTTTTCCAACCTGTTTCAATAGTCTACTATACGACTAAGTACGATGGTGAGCTCACGATCGATCATAATGAAACGAAAAGTTTAAAGTTCTTTCATCGAGATGAGTTACCGAATCATATGGTTCTAAGTCAACGAAAATATATCGAACAATTTAATGCTATGATTCAATCAGGTGAAGTAACGATTTAGTGTCACTTTCATTTACTTTTGTGTATAATATTTCGTTTTCTAAATAAATTGTTAGTCCATCTTTATCATCCCAGATAGAGTATGTACGAGCATCTTTATTTCTAATAACTGTTACTTTATACAATGCTCTTTGGAGACTATCGTGCATATGGAATGTATAATTTTGACTCGTTAAAATTTGATTTAATTGATAGATTGATTGAGGTTGAGTGATGATTAGTGTTCTGCCATAATCGATATCAATCAATTTTTCTATCACGATAAATTCCTTTGCAAACCATTTGGCATATAAGTGTCTTAAAGTCATTTTAATTTTAGATGCAGATAATATATTCATGACTTTCATCATAATATTCATAGATTTTAATAGATGCTCCTTATATTGATAATTAATAAGTGTAGTACAATATATTAAAATAATATATATTATACAATATTTTTTAAAACATTTAGTATAAAGAATGAATTATATAAGGTATATCCAGATGGTATCAGAACATAAATGCGAAAAATACCTTATGATTTATTGAGGCAACTAATTGAAAAGCGAACATCAAGTGAATATGTAAAATTATATAAATCAAGTCGAAATTAAAATACAAGCGTGTAAACAATAAAAATGTTTACACGCTTGTATTTATAATCTTTAGACTTAAATAAGTTTAAGAATTTTATTTTTCATCTTTTTTGTTTTCTTTGTCTTCGTCTTTTTTGTTGTTGTCATCACTTAAATTAGTGCCAAACTTATCGTCAACCATTTTTTTACCTTGGTCCATGTACTTGTCACCGTTTTCGTTTAAGTGGTCGCGACCTTTGTCCATTGCTTTGTCTTTTAAATTATCAAAATTCATACTATGAATTCTCCTTTCGATATTTATTATTTATTATTTAGTTCTATAAAATAACTATCACTAAATAATTAAAATTGTTCAAAGAACGGTTATATCTTTGATATTATATATATAACCGATTAATAAGTCTTTAAACATAAAATATAAAATAATCGGATATTTTTGGAAAAAGAACATGAGATGACAAGTTGTTCGTATAAATATGAATATAAAAATTTAAAAGTGAAGGTGATTAATTTTGTTAGAAAATCTTAAAGGAACAAAACATGAGTCTTTGATCAATTTAATAAAAAGTCTAGATGAAGGGCTACAGAAACAAGTTTTAAATGATATTAACGCTATTGATTTAGACAAAGTCGATAAGATGTACAAAGAAGTTTATGTAAAAAGAGATGAATACTTAGCCAATAAAAAAACAAACTATGAAAACATAAGTTTTGTCGATAAAAGTGAGCTGTCGGATCCTGAGCGTAATGAATTATATGATATTGGTATCAAAGCGATAGAAGAAGGTAAAGTTGCGCAGTTATTGATGGCTGGTGGTCAAGGGACTAGATTACAGCATCCAGGTCCAAAAGGAACATTTGAATTCGATGGGTTATCATTATTTGAGATGCAAGCAAATCAGCTAAAAGCTTTGAATAAAGAAACCGCTACCATTATTCCTTGGTATATTATGACGAGTGACATTAACCATGAAGAAACGATTGATTTTTTTGAGATTAATAATTACTTCGACTATGATAAAGGTTCAATTTATTTCTTTAAACAAGATTTGGCACCATCACTCAGTAAAGACGGATCATTGTTAATTGATGAAGACTACCATATTATGGAGACACCGAATGGAAATGGCGGTATATATCATTCATTTGATAAATCGGGTGGATTAGATCGCCTTATCGAACAAGGATATGAATATCTTTTTCTAAATAATATTGATAATGTGCTAGTTAAAGTTATGGATCCTTATTTAATAGGGTTAGCAGTAAAGAATGAAAGTGATGTGACGAGTAAAACCATTGAACCTTTACGTGGTGAAAGTGTAGGCCGACTTGTATCGATTGACGGTAAACATGAAGTCGTTGAATACACTGAATTACCAGATGGTGAGGAAAGTGAATATACGAACGCGAATTTAGGGATTCACGTATTTAAGTTATCATTTTTGAAATGTGCAAATAAATCAGATTTACCATATCATTTGGCAATTAAGAAATTAAACTTTATGCAACTAAGTGGTGAATTTTCTAAGGAAGAAGCTTTGAAATTTGAGAAATTCTATTTTGATATTTTTAGTCAAGCAACTCAATTTAGCGCGTTACGCGTAGGTCGTGATAGTGAGTTCGCACCACTAAAGAATAAGGAAGGTAAAGATAGTATCGCTACGGCAAGAAAAATGCTTGAAAATAATGGTATTTTATAGATTTTCTATGGAAATCTTATTGTAAATAATGATGAGGTGACACAATGAAAGTGAAAGAAGAAATAAACTGGGTACAAGATTTAAAGGAAGTCATTGTGTTATCATTTGGAGAAGAATTAGGGAATTCAGTTAGCCACGGTGTTGCAGCTGTTGCCTTAATCATTTCACTCCCTTATGTTGGTATAAAAACATATTTAGATGGTGGAACGACTTATGCAACGGTTGCGTCAATATTTGTAGTGAGCTTAATTTTAATGTATTTAGGATCAACTATTTATCATATTATGGCTCATAACACATTACACAAAGCTGTCATGAGAAAAATTGATCATTCGATGATATTTGTGGCGATTGCCGGAAGTTATACACCGATCGCTTTCATGGCGTTAGATGATCCTTGGAGTTATATCACGGTGATAGTTCAATGGCTTATCGCTGTGTATGGGATTGTATATAAATCAATCGTCACGAAAGGTAGTCATAAGTTAAGCTTGTTGATATATTTGACAATGGGATGGATGGCAATATTTTTAATGCCGATGATTATAATGAATACTTCGCTTATATTTGTTTTATTCATTGTGTTAGGTGGATTAGGTTATACCATCGGAGCGATTTTTTATGCTCAAAAAAAACCTTGGTTCCATTTTATATGGCATTTGTTTATTGTATTTGCGTCAATCTGTCATTTTATAGCAATTGTTTTTTATTTATAACTATATAGATAAATAACGGTAAAGATTTATTTTTCGTCTCAATCGGTTTAAATCTTTGCCGTTGTTGTATATGATTGTAATGAACCTATGTATAACGGTTTTCAATGATTTGAATCGTTATACATATGTTAGTTTGAATTATAGATTATAAAGGAGAGTATATTTTAAAATGAAAATCGTATTTTATGGTTCGGGAAATATGGCAAGTGCAATTTTTAGAGGGATGCTTGATAATAAAATTGTTAGCCCAGAGGAGATTTACTTAACGAGTAAGGATAATAAAGAACGCGTAGAAGCATTGCATGATGAGTTAAATGTTAATTACTCATATGACGATGAAGAACTATGTCGTGATACAGATTATTTAGTACTAGCATCAAAACCTCAAAATTTCCCAGATGTCGCTGATCGAATTAGACCATATTTAGAACCTAAAACTAAAATCGTTTCGATTATGGCTGGTACACAAATAAAAACGATTTCAAGAGAATTAAAATTAGATAATCCGGTGGCTAGGATTATGCCGAATACGAATGCTCAAGTTCAACATTCGGTGAATGGGATAACGTATTCAAGTAATTTTACAGCAAAAGACGAACTCATTGAAATTATGGAATCATTTGGAAAAGCGGTTGAAATTGAAGAAATTGAAATGCATGCCATTACAGCAGCGACTGGTTCTGGATCTGCATTTTTATATTACATTTATGAAAAGTATGCGGAATGTGTTATGGAACTTGGTTTTACTGAGGAACAAGCAATGTTTTTAACACGTAATTTAGTGATTGGTACTGGAAAGATGATATCTGATAGCGATGAATCATTTAGTGAATTACGTCGTAAAATCACATCAAAGCAAGGAACAACAGAAGCTGGCCTTTTAGCACTTGATGAAACAAATATTAAAGAAAATTTAATGGCAACATTGCAAGCGGCACATGACCGTTCAGAAGAATTGGCGAAAGAATAGGTGGAATAAAGTTGGTACAATCTAAAGAACGTAAAATAACAAAAAAACATGATATGATTATTTATATGATGATTGCTATATTAGCACTTGTAAATTTTTATAGTGCTTACTATTTCGTCGTTGAGCTCGGAAGAGTTCAATGGATGGGGTATATCTCTTGCTTATTAGGCTTTATACTATTATATATACTATATAAGCTATATAAATATAATGAACAAACAAATGCTAAAAAGTTAAGTGATCCGTATAGAAAATAATAAATGAGGTGACATATAGTGGAATGGAAAGGCAGAGAACAGAGTGGGAACTTTGAAGACCGTCGTGGCTCAAGTTCGGGTAGACCATCAATGGGTGGTAAAACGATGCTTGGTGGTGGTTTAGGAGGAATCGGATTAATTTTAGTCATTGCCTATGTGTTATTTACTGGAGATACGAGTATGATTGATGACATGATGGGTGGTGGACAGTCTTCATCTGGAAATAATCAAGTGACTCATGATGGAAGTAATTCTGAGAATCTTTCAGAACAAGATAAAGAGCGTGAAGAATTTCTCAGAGTCGTATTAAATGATACAGAAGTCATTTGGAGTGATATTTTTAAGCAAAACAATGAACAATATGACCCAACCACTTTAGTTCTTTACACAAATAATGTTGCCTCAGGTTGTGGTAATGCAAGTAGTCAAATGGGCCCATTTTATTGTCCTGCTGATGAGAAGATATATATTGATACATCCTTTATGGATCAGTTGAGTGACCAATTCGGTGCAAAAGGCGATTTTGCTATGGCCTATGTATTAGCTCATGAAGTAGGGCACCATATACAGAGGTTAACGGGTTATACAGATGCGGTTCATGGTAAACGTAATTCATTGCCTGAAAAAGAGTATAATAAGTACTCGGTCGCATTGGAACTTCAAGCAGATTTTTACGCAGGCATATACGCACATTATTCTGATGAAAAATTGGGTGTTGTCGAAGAGGGAGACATTGAAGAAGCGATGAATGCAGCGCATGCCGTTGGTGATGATACGATTCAAGAGAAGCATATGGGTGAAGCAGATCCTGACAGTTTTACACATGGTACTTCTGAACAACGTATGAAGTGGTTTATGAAAGGTTATAAAACAGGTGATATATCACAAGGTGATGTATTTAAAGCGCACGACTTGAAATTATAAATATTAGCACATACCGCTGTTTTCAGCGGTATGTGCTTTATTATTATGAAGCATATCCATAGCATAGAGCGATATATAGGAGTAGAATGTTTCTTATAATCTTATAAGGAGTTTTAGTGATGAGCGATAAACGACGGCGATTAATTGTCTCTATATTATTAGTCAGTGCATTTGTAGCGATATTAAATCAAACATTACTGAATGTAGCTTTACCTGAGATTATGGAAAGCTTAGGTGTAAATGCAACAAAAGCGCAATGGTTGATGACGGGATTTATGTTGGTAAATGGAATTATGATACCGACAACTGCATTTTTAATGGATAAATTCTCCACGAGGTTTCTTTTTGTTTTTGCTATGGGTATGTTTTCGGTTGGAACGATTATTGCAGCATTTGCTCCAGTTTTCGAGGTTTTACTTTTGGCGCGAATTATTCAGGCGATGGGTGCGGGTATTATTATGCCGTTAATGCAGTATGTATTGTTTAGCGTCTATCCTCCTGAGAGGAGGGGGAGTGCTATGGGGCTTGCTGGTCTAGTCATTAGTTTTGCGCCAGCAATTGGACCTTCAATGGCTGGCTTTTTGGTCGATGAGTATACATGGAGGTCTCCGTTTTACATTATTATACCTATTTCATTAACCTCCTTAGTGTTTGGTTACTTGAAGCTCGAAGATGTTAGCGATAAAGATGAAGTTTATCTTGATATACTAAGTATTATAATGAGTACGATTGGCTTTGGAAGTATTCTCTATGGGTTTAGTATGGCAGGAACCCTAGGGATACAATCTGTAACAGTAATTATTTCAATTTTATTAGGTGTTATTGTATTGGCGTTATTCTTTATTAGACAATTAAAATTGGAACATCCCTTTTTAAATGTGAGAGTTTTAAAGTATCCTCTATTCTTTATTACAACGCTTGCTGGAATGATCTGTATGATGAGTATGATCGGTCCACAGCTTTTACTTCCTATGTATATACAAGATATCCGGGGATATAGTGCGTTACATTCGGGATTGGTATTATTACCTGGAGCAATTTTGATGGGCTTAATGTCTGTCGTCACTGGTCGATTATATGATAAATATGGTGCAAAGTGGTTATCGTTGATCGGATTTTCTTTGATCGTCTTAACTTCTATTATGCTTGGAATGTTATCAGAATCGACAAGTTATTATTACGTCATGGTAATGTATACAGTCCGTGCATTTGCAGTTGCTATGGTAAACATGCCAATTGCTACAGCAGGGCTAAATAGTTTACCTAGAGTATTAATTAGTCACGGAACTGCTGTTGCGAATGCGCTTCGTACGGTAGCTGGTTCAATTGGTACTGCGTTATTGGTGACCATTATGTCACTTGTAGCATTAAATGAGCAACAAGCTGGCACTCATATGAAACATTCTATGATTGTAGGAATTGATTATGCATTTTATACGGCAGCAATTATTGCCTTTATCGGTTTGGTTCTATCTTGGTTCATCAAAAATGAAAAGCCAAATTTAAATTAACAAATGGTTATGAAACTGTTATGCTAGAACATAATATAATGAATGAGTAGGAGGCAACGTAGATGTTAACCGTTGAAGAAATTAAAGAGATTGTAAACGAAATAGAAGATCCTATTTTGCAACAACCACTTAAAGAGACTGATGGAATTAAAGAAGTAAAGGTGAATGAAGAAAGGCAAAGTGCGAGTGTTAAAGTTGCAATCAGTAAACTTGGTGGACAAGAACAATTAGATTTGCAAATGGCTATCGTAAAAGCATTAAAAGAACAAGGTGTCAAAACAGTTGGTTTAAGGTTTGAAGAGTTAGATCCAGAAACAATCGAAAAGTTCAGAGGGAATGGATCTGTATCTGAGTTTGAAAATCTTATCACAAACAACGGAGAACAAGATGTGAAATTTATCGCTGTTGCTAGTGGTAAAGGTGGAGTAGGTAAATCAACAGTGACAGTTAACTTAGCTGTTCAACTGGCAAGGTTAGGTTATAAAGTCGGTGTGATTGATGCTGATATTTATGGATTTAGTGTTCCTGATATGATGGGGATTTCAGAACGACCTGATATAGATGGTGAAAAAATCATACCAGTAGAGAGGCATGGTGTGAAAGTTATTAGTATGAGTTTCTTTGTTGAAGAGAACACTCCAGTCATTTGGAGAGGACCAATGCTAGGGAACATGATTAATAACTTTTTCGTTGAAGTTGAATGGGGAGAGCTGGATTATTTACTATTAGACCTGCCACCTGGTACAGGAGATGTAGCACTGGATATCCATCAAATGTTACCAACATCTGAAGAAATTATTGTGACAACACCGCATCCAACAGCAGCATTTGTTGCTGCGCGTGCAGGGGCAATGGCAATGCATACCGATCATAATATTCTTGGTGTTATTGAAAATATGAGCTATTTCCAAAGTTCAGAGTCTCACCAAAAAGAGTATATCTTTGGAAAAGGTGGAGGTTCAAAACTTGCAACTGAGTTAAAAACGGATTTAATCGGTCAAATTCCATTAGGTCAACCGACATGGAAAGAGGAAGATTTTTCACCGTCCATTTACCAAGATAGTGATGAGATTGGACAAATTTATAAAGCTATTGCGAGACAAGTCATCGATAAAACTCAAGCAGGAGAATAGCGATGAGTTCGAAATATTTAGTTGAATTTTACTTTAAAACTTTACTTATAGGCATTATCGTCACTTTAGTTGTATGTTTATTATTTGAATATGAAACATTTACAAAATACCTCATTTCTTTTGAACTCGGAGAGTTTTTCGTATCATTCATTTGGTACATAGCGTATGGAGCTCTTATCGCGACAGTTAGCCAATTAGTATTTTTTGCATACTTATTTATCAACCCGCTTGGGTTAAGCATTTTTAAAAGCTTTTGGAAAGTCATTCAGATATTTATCATTATTGTTGCGATAGTAGATATGGTTTATTTAAGATTGTTAAGGTTTGATATGGATACGACTCAAATTGCAACATTTATTTGGGTGCCGATACTAATTATCATCACAGCGATAATCGTTTCTTATTTCAAAAATAAGCAGTCTGAGACGAATGTCATTGTACCAGCTTTATTCTTTATGATAGTAATGACAATTGTCGCGTTGATTCCATTTTTAAAAGTTGATGATACGAGATGGTTGATGAGGTCAATTTTTGCAATATTGGCTTGTAATGCATTTCAGTTATTAGTTCTACCATCATATATTAAAAAATCAGAACAGCGCTTGAAAGCAAGATCTCAAACAAAAAAAGAGTTTCGGAAAAAAAGCAATCCCGATAATAAAAATAGCGATAAAACTTGATGATTATCAAGTTTTATCGCTATTTCTTTATTTGTATTAAAGATTTTACTAACTGCGGTAGCCAGTTTCCTTACATTTACGGCTATTAACGCAAGACCTATCTCTCTCCTTACTCTGGATTTGTCATGCACATTCATTGTTACAATAGATAAAAATTTTTTTATGGATCGAAAAATATCTGATGATGTGTCATATCGAGTTGAACAACTCAAATTATTCATTCGAACGACAAAACTAAGGAAAATTTAACTGATTTCTCATCTAGATATCCGTAATTTCTTTTCTGAATCAGGTTATAAAAGTTTACTAATTATAATTTTTAGGGTTTACTAAATGTTATAATTAGGGTATACTAAAAACAGTGTTTAGGTTATTCTAATATGCAGTTAGAAAAATACAAAATTACGGAGGAAATTTTTTATGAAAAAGAAAATATATTTATCGATTGGAGTAGCTTTAATGGCTTTAATATTTGCTGCCTGTAGTTCCAATACAGAAGCAGGAAAGGATAAGAATAAGCCAGAACTCGTTGTGACAACCACATTCCTGAACGACATGGTGGCTGTACTGGAAGAAGGTGTGGAAGCATTTAATACTGAACTAATCATCCCGGCCGGGGAGGACCCGCATGTGTATGAACCAAAAGCCAGTGATTTGCGCGCGTTGAACGAGGCAGATGTGATCCTCTATCACGGATTGAATTTTGAAGGTCGCATGACAGATGTACTGAACGAAGGTGTCTCCGTAACTGAGAACTTTGATACAGGCACGCTTGAAGAGATGGGGTACGAAGAGGAGATAGTCGTCGACCCGCATTTCTGGTTTAACCTAGATTTGTATAAACAGGCATTTGAGCGTGTCAAAGATACTCTGATAGAAAATAATCCTGAAGGGGAAGAACAATATGAAAAGAACTACGAAGCATATATCGCGGAATTGAACGAACTGGATCAATATATAGAAAATCGCATACAGGAAATCCCGGCAGAATCACGTATCCTAGTGACCCCGCATGATGCGTTCGGCTATCTCTCCACCGCTTATGACATGGAAGTCCATGCACCACAAGGTATCTCGACAGACAGCGAAGTGTCCAACAATCAGATACAGAAAACGGCAGATATAATTGTCGATAATAATGTAAAAGCGATATTCGTTGAAACCACAACCAATCCGGACCGAATGAGACGTATTCAGGAAGTGGTGGCGTCTCAAGGAGGTGAAGTGGAACTCGTCGGTGAAGGGAACGAGCTGTTATCAGACTCCCTTGCAAAAGAAGGTGAAAATGGGGATACTTTCCTCAGTATGTATCGACATAATATTGACATCATCGTAGAACATCTCAAATAGGAGGCACTGAAATGAGTCGAAATGTAATAGAAGTACAGGATTTGAGCGTTGCATATAATGATGCGCCGGTTATATGGAAATTGAACCTCAGTGTTAAAGCAGGCAGCCGTACGGCTGTGGTGGGTCCCAATGGGGCAGGTAAATCGACTTTGATCAAATCCATCATGCAGCTGGTCAAGCCGCTGTCTGGAACTGTTTCTGTAGAGGGAAACACGCATAAATCCGCCTTGAAAAACGTTGCTTACGTCCCACAAAAGGGAGAGGTCAACTGGGACTACCCTACAACGGTATTCGATGTTGTATTGATGGGAAGATATGTGCATAAAGGGTGGATCAAGCGACCATCCAAGACGGATCGACAGATTGCTCATGAGGCAATGGAAATAATGAAGATGGTACCTTTTAAAGACCGGCAGATATCAGAGCTCTCCGGTGGACAGCGTCAACGAGTTTTTCTTGCCCGGGCGATTGCCCATGATGCCGATATCTATATTATGGATGAACCGTTGCAAGGGATTGACATCACTACAGAACGCTTGATTATTGAAACGATGAAAAAGTTGCAGAGTGAAGGTAAGACATTTCTGGTGGTCCACCATAATTTGGATACCGTGCCCGAGTATTTCGATAACGTCATCATTTTGAATAAAGAGGTCATCGCAGCCGGGCTGATAGATGAGGTATGGACAAAAGCACATATCGATGACGCATATTATGAAAAGAGTGTGGAACCATGGATGTCTTGACAAGTTATACATTTCTGGTCGTTGCATTTGGTACGGTTGTATTGACCGTCGCGAGTGCAATCATCGGTTCAGTGAGCGTCATAAAGGGGCAAAGCCTGATTGGTGACGCAATCGGACATGCGACTTTCCCTGGCGTCGTGCTTGCCTTCATGCTGTTCAATGTTATGGAAACATACGTATTGGTGGCGGGGGCGATACTCATGGGTGTCCTTGCTTTCTTGGTCATACAGAAGGTGACGGACAGTACAAAAATTACGATGGATAGCGCCTTGGCGATAGTGCTGTCCGGATTTTTCGGACTGGGTATGGCTCTAAAGAGTTATATCCAGGGAAACCCGAATTTCAGCGGAACCCAGGGCATTGATGATTTCATCTTTGGCCAAGCGGCTTATATGCTGAAGAGTGATATCTACTTGATCATAATAATGTCGGTCATCAGTCTTATGATATTTTTTGCTTTTTATGAACAGCTGAAGATTTTCGTGTTTGATTCCATATATGCAAGAACCATCGGTATCAACACTAAAAATATGAACATGCTAGTGCTGTTCATGACCATCGGACTGATTGCGGTAGGGTTGAAGGCAGTGGGGGCCATACTCATCGTCAACATCCTCATCGCACCGGCTGTAGTCGGGCAGCTATGGTCGAAACGCTTTGGGGTTGTGTTAGCGATTGCCGCCGCAGTCGGCGGAGCTTCAGCATTTATCGGTACTTATGTTTCGACCGCCTTTACCGGCATCGCGACAGGGCCTGCCATCATACTATCCCTCAGTGTTTTTGTTATCATTTCCATCCTATTTTCACCAAAAGGTATCGCCAGACGGCGAAGCAGGATGAAGAAGTTAGGAGGTCTCACATGATTGAAGTTCTTATGGTCTTGCTCGTGACCGCACTTTCAACGAGTCTGCTCGGTGTATTCCTCGTCCTTAAGAACAGCAGTATGACGACCGATGCCATCAGCCATACGATTTTGCTTGGTATCGTCGTCGCCTTCTTCATCACCCAGGATTTACGTTCACCGCTTTTGATCATAGGAGCGACCGTCATAGGTCTCGTCACTGTCTATCTAATCGAGGTAGTGATTTCGACACGCTTGATGAAGGTGGATGCGGCAATCGGTGTTGTATTTACCGCTTTATTTGCATTGGCTGTTATATTGGTGTCCAGATACGCGGATGATACTCATATAGATATTGATGTTGTCCTGATGGGACAGGTGTTGTTTGCACCGTTGAATCGGGTGGACATCTTGGGTATAAGTCTGCCTTACGCACTGGTACAACTCATCATCACATTAATCATCAATCTAATGTTCATCACTATTTTCTACAAAGAACTTAAACTGACCAGTTTCGATCCGGTATATGCAACAGTGGCGGGATTTAGCACATCACTGATCTATTACATCTTGATGTCGCTTGTCTCAGTGACAGCAGTGACAGCCTTTGATGCGGTCGGTTCCATCCTCGTTATCAGTTTCTTCGTTGCACCGGCCGCCACCAGCTATCTGTTGGTTAAGCGGCTCTCGCACATGATTTTCATGTCATTAGGCATCTCAGCATTCAACAGTATCGTGGGTTGTCTGATTGGGTACTATGCTAACCTTTCTATTTCAGGCAGCGTGGCCACAGTATCCACAATGGTGTTCTTCTTCGTATTCTTGACTACTTATTATGATAAAACGAAGAAAAAAAGCATATTTTAATTAAAAGCGATCACTAATATCAGGGGGTGCCACGTATGTATTCGGTGTGATTTAGACGAGGAATATAATGGGTCCTAAAAAAAGATTATGTTAAAGTCTTTTTCGACCTTGGTGGTCGCAAGGAAAAATGTCGAAATAGATGCAGAACGGCTCGGTTGAATACACCTGCTATAAAGGAAACATGCAGAGCATGTGAAATCGCTTATTCATAAGCATCGGTTATGAGGGGTGTCTCTGATGGAAACGACTCCCATGGGATTGATAGGCAGGAAAAACAAACTAATCGATTGTCGAATGTACAACAAAGAGCATTCGTCGTAATTTTAAAGGTGGTCAATGAAAAGAAGTCAATATGAATATAGGAGACTGCGCTCAGGTCCTTGGACGCTTTTGTCAGAGTGAGCAATCAAATAGACTAAGTTAAATTTAAACAATTGGCGAATCCTACGATAGATTTAACAGAAGTACTTGTAAAAGTGTAAGCCATTGGCGTTGGTGTTAATAAAAAATAATATTAGTTCAAAGTGATAAGTAGAAGAATCTTGAGAATCTTCGAATTCAAAGAACTCTGCATCAGGCATAGACTCCACACATTTGATTTACAAAATGAGCAATAACATGTACAAGTATTAATACTTCAGTTGATAATAGTAGCATTATTTTAAACATGTTAGAATATGTATAGGTATCTAGTTAGTTTGTAAATATAAAATGAGTAATGATTATATTTGATAGTGATCGTTGCTCATTTTGTTTGAGCAGAACGTTTATGTTCAAGCCGATTTTAAATATAATTATAAAATAGTGTTGACCACAATGTTAAGATTTGATATATTAATTAGGTCGCAAATTTGAGGCGAGACATTGCATTTTTAAAATATTAATTAAATGTAAATTAGGTCTTGAAGACAATGGCGATATCGTGTAAAATAATTTATGCACTCACAAAAGAGCGGTCGAAAAGAATGAACGATACAATATACGACCAAAAATAATTATAAAAAATTAAAATTAACACTTGAAAAACAATTTTGATTTCTGTATAATTAATTCTTGTGAGACAAAATAGAACATTGAAAACTAAATCAAGAAAGTCAACGTT